>NZ_RZSJ01000461.1:0-5133 GCF_003998025.1 Mesorhizobium sp. M8A.F.Ca.ET.021.01.1.1 | reverse complement strand
CAGAGGCATGCCCCGGGGCTGATCCGAGGGCGGATCCGGTCCGGGGCAACGCTTGCGTCACGCCGAGATCCAAAGCGCGTCACGGACTTGACGCGACCTTTGGGCGCAGGCCGAAGGCCATTTTTGCAACCAAATTGGCTGCTTTGCGTTGCGGCCATGATGGACAACAAGCCTTTTGAGACGCCCGTCGTGGTCGAGCTTGGCCATGTCGGCAAATATCGCCATATCCGCTCGACCCAGGAGGCGGCGGAGTGCCTGATGACTGTGTGGCCGCTCAATCGCGGACCTCGTCATCGAGATGCCCTCGACACTTGCCTCAAAGTGCTGGAAGGATATCGTTCGACGGCGGAAGCGCGCCGGGCACTGATCGAGGCCGCCAAGGAATCGGAAGTGCTGGTGCCCGACGACCGGCTGCCAGACGACCGGTTGCATTGAGCAGGCGGACCTTTAACTGGAGGTTTTGATGGCGAAGCTGACTTACAAGATCGTCGAGCATGACGGTGGCTGGGCCTACAAGGTCGGCGCGACCTTCTCGGAGACATTTCCCACCCGTCAGGATGCGTTGCGCGCCGCCGAGATCGCTTCGGCCGAACAACAAGTGGCGGGTTCCACCGATGGCATCCAGTATGAGGACGCCGAGGGCAAATGGCATGAGGAACTTGCCGACGGCCGCGACCGGCCTCAGACCGAAATCTCGGATTGATATCCAGCCAGGCGCCAGCCGCCGACGCCAGGAAAGATGGCGTCCGGCGGCGGGCGACAAGCCCGCGGCTGGCTATTTGCCGCAGTACTGATCGTTGATGTTGCGCTGAGCATTGGCATCGGGGCCTGGAGTGTTTGAGGCACAAGGTCCGGCCGGGCCAGGATTGCCAAGGGTATTCAATCCGGAACCATCGCCGTTGATGCTGCCGGTGGTGCTCTGGTCGACGGCAGAGGAATCATCATTGCCGAACAGCCACCAATTGTGATGGTTGGGATAGGTAGCGTCCGACGACTGGGCCATCGCCGATGTGGCGAGACCGATCGTCAGGACGGATGCTGCGAAAAGTTTTCTGTACATTGAATTACTCCGTATCTTGGCCGCCTTGGGATGCGACACGGGGTAAACCCGGCGATCAGCCGGATGGTTCATTGAAATTGTCGTGAACCCTTGGTGATGCCGCATCTGAAAAAGCACGTCGCGCGATGCGTTTGATGAAGGCAACAACCCGTTCCGGCTCGACGAATTGCGGCATGTGGCCGAGACCGTCGACGGGTTCGAAATCTAGTCCTTCGACCTTTTCCCGCATCGGCTCGCCATGGACAGCCATGCCGATGACGCGATCGGCGCCGCCGAAGAGAATGCCGGCCGGCATGGCGATCTCGCCATAGCGGCGCTCGATGTGGCCGAGATCCTCCTCGACAGCCACGACATCGGTCGATGTCGCATGGTAGTGGCCGGGCCTCAAGCCGAGCCATCCGCCTCCCCCGCTCATATAGTCGCCAGGGACGGCTTGCGGCGCGAAGATGAAGTCCATCGTCGGCCGGGCATATCTGAGGCTTGCTGGTATCGCCACGGTATAGGCCATGAACCACCGCAACAGGCGTGAAGAAATGTACAGCAGGTCAAATCCTTGGCGCGTCCTTGTCTCCAGATGCGTCAAGGGCGCCAGCAATGCGATGCCTGAAATCGCATTGGGATGTTCGACGGCCAGGGTCAACGCGATGGCGCCGCCCAGGGAATGGCCCACCACCAACGGCCTTTCCAGTCGCAGGCTTTCGATGAAGCGCCTGATGATCTCGGCCTGCTCGGGCAAGCGGCCCGTCGCTCCGCTTGCCCGCGTCGAATAGCCCGAGCCCGGACGGTCGAGCGCGATCAGCCGGTAGCCAGGACCGAAACGGCCAAACACGGTGTGCCGGAAATGATGCAGCTGGGCGCCAAGCCCATGCACGAAGACGATCGGCCGTCCCTGCCCGACATCGACATAGTGGATGCGGTTGCCGTCGATCTCGACGAATTTTCCGACCGGCGGCACCAATCTTTCCGCTTTCGCCGCGATCCACAGCGTGGCCAGCAGCAGAGAGGCAAGCACGAGGATCGCCGCCAGAAACGCCGCGCCAAACAGCCAGAGCAGAATCGACATCAGCATTCCTCACCCGGATCCGAGCCGCGCACCTTACCCGCCCGCGATGGCGCCGCAAGGATGGACAAAACAGACCGACTTGGCGAGGCGGTCGTTCACAGCCCGGGTCCGAGAACAATCAGGCTTGTTCCCGTCCAGGCCAGCCAACCACTGCAATCCAGGTGATATCCGTGTATGCCGGGTCGTCCGCCATTTGGGCGGCATTGCCGCCGCTTGTCCGCCGCGCTATTCAGACTACGCGTCTGCCGGAGCCTTCCATGCCTGAAATCGTTACTGCCGCCATGCTGGTCATCGGCGATGAGATTCTGTCCGGTCGCACCAAGGACAAGAACATCGGCCACCTCGCCGATATCATGACGGCGATCGGCATCGACCTGAAAGAGGTGCGCATCGTACCCGACGAGGAGGACGAGATCGTCGCGGCGGTGAACGCCGTGCGCGCGCGCTATACCTATGTGTTCACCACCGGCGGCATCGGTCCGACGCATGACGACATCACGGCCGATTCGATCGCCAAGGCGTTCGGCGTGCCTTGCGAATACGATGCCAAGGCCTACGCCCTGCTGGAGGCGAGCTATGCCGCGCGCGGCATCGAATACACGCAGGCCCGCAAGCGCATGGCGCGAATGCCGCGCGGCGCCGACCTTATCGACAACCCGGTGTCCGTGGCGCCCGGCTTCCGCATCGGCAACGTCCATGTCATGGCCGGCGTGCCGTCGATCTTCCAGGCCATGCTCGACAATGTCGTCCCGACCCTGAGAGCCGGCACCAAAATGCTGTCGGCCACGGTGCACTGCCCGTTCGGCGAGGGCCTTGTCGGCGGGCCATTGGGCGAGATCCAGAAAGCGCATCCGGATACGATCATCGGCTCCTACCCCAAATATGGCGACGGCAAGTTCTGGACTGAACTTGTGGTGCGTGCCCGCAGCGCGGATGCGCTTGAGGCCGCGCGCGCCGACGTCGAGGCCATAGTGGCTGGCTTCGCCGACAAGGCGAACTGATCCGGCCGGGCCGGAACCAAGAACGGGGCTGTAACGTTTCCCTGCCGCGAGGCCGGTCGCTCGCAAGATTGAGGGATCATCATGCGTTTCAAGACCATCGTTGCCATTCTGCAGAATGAACAGGACGCCGAGCGGGTGCTCGACTGCGCCATTCCGCTTGCCAGCCGCTTCGAGAGCCATCTGATCGGCATCCATGCCGAGGCGCTCCCGGTGCCCTACACGTCGGCGACGGGCTTTCCCGATACGGAGTTCCTGCAGGTTTCCGCCGACATGAATCGGGAGCGGGCAGACAAGCTCCAGGCTGTCTTCCTCGGGCGGGTCGAGGATTCCGGCCTCTCCTTCGAATGGCGCAGCCTGGAGAGCTTCTCCGGCGACAGCGCGCTGACCGGCATTTCAAGCGTGCGCGCCGCCGATCTCATCATCGCCGCCCAACGCGAGACCGGCGGCGATCCGAGCGCGGACGTCGATACGCTGGTCTACGATGCCGGCCGGCCGGTCCTGGTCGTGCCGCATGCCGGTCCTCTCGTCACCACCTTCAAACGCGTGCTGCTCGCCTGGAACGGCAGCAAGGAGGCCGCCCGCGCCGCCTTCGATGCCTTGCCCTTCATCATCGAGGCCGAGAAAACCGACATACTGGTCATAGATCCGCCCGATACGCTCGACGAAAGCCCGGAGGCCGCGGGCGCCGAAATCGCGTCGGCCCTGTCGCGCCACGGCGCCACCGTCAGTGTCTCGGTGCAGAAATCGGGCGGGAGTTCGGTCGACGACATGATCCAGAACAGGATCGCGGAGACCGGTGCCGATCTCCTGGTGCTTGGCGCCTACAGCCACTCCTGGCTGCGCCAGCTTCTGTTCGGCGGGGTGACACGCACGGTGCTGCGCACGGCGCAGGTAGCGACTTTCCTGTCGAGATAAGTCCACAGCGATCGCGACCGCTCTCCCTTGCCAAACCCAAGGGTTTCCAGTTAATTCCGCGCGCATTCACCTGTTTTCTCGCACGCGGCCGCCGCGTGCCGTGGAGTGCGCGAAAAATGTCCCTTCCCGAAAAAGCCTTCCCGGTCTCCTGGGACCAGTTCCATCGCGACGCCCGCGCGCTTGCCTGGCGGCTTGCCGGCACCAGCAAAGGCCAGTGGAAGGCTATCGTCTGCATTACGCGCGGTGGCCTGGTCCCGGCGGCGATCATCTCGCGCGAACTCGGCATCCGCATCATCGAGACAGTCTGTGTCGCCTCCTATCACGACTACACCAGCCAGGGACAATTGCAGGTGCTGAAGGAGATAACGCCGGCCTTGCTGGCCGACGATGGCGCCGGCGTGCTGATCATCGACGACCTGACCGACACCGGCAAGACCGCCGGCATCGTGCGGGCAATGATGCCCAAGGCCCATTTCGCGACCGTCTACGCCAAGCCCAAGGGCCGGCCGCTGGTCGATACTTTCGTCACCGAGGTCAGCCAGGACACCTGGATCTATTTTCCCTGGGACATGGGTTTCACCTATCAAAAGCCGATCGCCGACGATCACGCCGGTTGATTCGCGGCAAGCCGTTTTTTCCCCAATCAGGCCGTCGCCGGCGATAATATTTGCTTGCGCAGACTGATCCGCCGACAAGATATCCTGTGAAATCGACCTCTGTTGACGGGAATCAGCCAGCTTGACCAAAGTTTTTACTTTTATTGGTCACAATTAGCCGTAAGATTCGTGAGACGGCAAACGATTCTGGAGGCTTGGGGCTAGCTTCTCCGATGTTGACACGGCCAACCACACACAACCACCTGGCTGAGAGGGTCCGGCGACTCTTTGGTACGGCGCCGTGTCGTCTGCAGGTTGCCGCCCTGCCCTGGCGCGATGCCGGGAACGGCGTCGAGGTCATGCTGATCACCAGCCGCGATACCGGCCGCTGGGTGCTTCCAAAAGGCTGGCCGGAAGCTCGGGAGCCGCTCTGCGAAGCGGCAGCGCGCGAGGCCGCCGAGGAAGCGGGACTGCGCGGAAACATTTCCCACCTCGAAG
>NZ_RZSJ01000460.1:0-5150 GCF_003998025.1 Mesorhizobium sp. M8A.F.Ca.ET.021.01.1.1 | reverse complement strand
GGCAAGGCAGCGCAAGTGCTGCGCTCCAAGGGCGCGGTCAACGCCCGCACCATCCATTCGCTGATCTACCGGCCCAAGGGCGAGGAATCGGTGGCCGACGAGGTGACCGGCAAGACCTCGATGTCGCCGACCTTTTCGCTCAACCGGCAAAGCCCGATCTCGCGCGCCAAACTGGTCGTCATCGACGAGTGCTCGATGGTCGACGAGCAGCTTGGCCGCGACCTGATGAGTTTCGGCACGCCGATCCTGGTGCTGGGCGATCCCGGCCAGTTGCCGCCGATCTCGGGCGGCGGCTTCTTCACCGACCATGAGCCGGACTTTTTGCTGACCGAAATCCACCGGCAGGCGCGCGACAATCCGATCCTGCGGCTGGCGCTCGACGTGCGCGAGGGGCGCGAATTCATGCGCGGCGACTATGGCACTGCGCAGGTGATCGGCAAGGAAGACGTCAACCAGGAACTGGTGCTGAAAGCGGACCAGGTGCTGGTCGGCACCAACCGCACGCGGCGGCGCTACAACCAGCGCCTGCGCGAACTGAAGGGCTTCAATGCCGATTACCCACAAGCGGGCGACAAGCTGGTCTGCCTGCGCAACGATCCCGCCAAGGGCCTGCTCAACGGTTCGCTCTGGAAGGTGATGACCTCGTCGCGCGAGACGGTGAAGCCCGGCATCAACCTTCTGGTGTCGCCCGAAGAGGACGATCCGGATCGCGGCGTCGCCAAGATCAAGCTGCTCAAGGCGGCGTTCGAGGATCCGGACGCCGATATCCCCTGGCAGCAGAAGAAGCGCTTCGACGATTTCGACTACGGCTATGCGCTGACGGTGCACAAGGCGCAAGGTTCGCAGTGGAACGAGATCGTGCTGTTCGACGAGAGCTGGGCCTTCAAGGAAACGCGCCAGCGCTGGCTTTATACAGCCATCACCCGGGCCGCCGAACGGCTGACCATCGTCAGATAGAAGGGGTCGGCGGCAGCCGGGAGAATCGTTTCATTTTCTTTCTGGAGCGGCGGTCGCCTCTTCGCCCGTCGGCCGCGCCGCGAGCCACTCCCAGGCAGCAGCTTCCTCCTCGATCTTGAAATGCCTGAATTCGACAGGCGACGAAGCGGGCAAGGCGTGTCGTGCGTTCGGCGTCCAGTCAGGCGCGCCGATCGCCGCGCAACGGCCAATATGCTCCAATGCGTGGACGGCACCCTTCTTGATGGTCTCATCGGAGATGTCGGCCCAGTCGACGCCCTCGTGATCGACTATGCGCACGGCGACGTCGATTCTCGGATGGAGCGCATAGGCCGCCTCCAGCAGGCCGAACAGGTTCTCGGCATCGGCGGCCGAGACATGGCCGACCACATCGAAGGCAAGGAGGTCGTCGCGGCTGGTGTCGATGCGGCGGATCGCCGGCACGGATTGGAGGAAATTCAAGGTGGTGCCTCCCTTCACGGAATATGTTGGTCTTCTGGAACACCGGAAAGGCCCTATCTGTTCCCGCCAAAGACGCTATAGATGCGCTGTTTCAAATGCGCCGTGCCGGAACGAATGAGCGTGGCGCGCCTCGATCGACTGTTTCACGGACGCCAAGCCCATGCCCGCCAAGCTTTCCGTCAACCTCAACGCCATCGCCATGCTGCGCAACCGGCGCGACCTGCCATGGCCCGATGTGATCGGCGTCGGCCGCCTTGCCCTTGCCGCAGGCGCGCATGGGCTGACGGTGCATCCGCGCCCCGACGAACGTCACACAAGGCATTCCGACCTGCCCCTGATCAGGGCGCTGATCGACGATGAGTTCCCGCAGGCTGAATTCAATATCGAGGGCTACCCAAGCGAGGATTTCCTGGCGCTTGTGGAGAAGAATCAGCCCGAACAGGTAACGCTGGTGCCCGACGATCCGGCACAGGCAACCTCCGACCACGGCTGGAACTTCGTCGCCGATGCGACGTTCCTGACGCCAGTTGTCAGGCGTCTGAAGAAGGGCGGTTTCAGGGTCTCGCTGTTTTCCGATGCGGATCCCGACGGCATAGGGGCCGCGTGCGATACGGGCGCCGATCGCATCGAACTCTATACCGGCCCTTATGGCAGCTACCATTCGGATTCCGGTAAAGCGGCCAAGGAATTGGAAAGATTGGGAAAAACCGCTGACGCGGCATTCGCAGCCGGCCTCCAGGTCAACGCCGGGCACGATCTGACGGTGGCCAATCTGCCCGCGCTGGCAAGGCGTGTTCCGGCATTGGCCGAAGTGTCGATCGGACATGGGTTGACAGCCGACGCGTTGGAGTATGGCATGGCCGGCACGGTGGGTCGGTTTCTCAGAGCCTGCGGCTGGTAGGGTTAGGGCTTCGCTTTGCAGGTATGGCAGCCATAGCGTGCAATTGACACCGCATCGCAGCATGCGTGAGGCACTGCGCGCTTGTCGGGGAGTGGTCCATGGACCTTGCCAGTCGCGTTAGCGAGGCTGAAACCGTCGAGCAATCGAGCCGTTCCGAGGTTGAGCAGCACAGCACCAAGGTTCTGATGCTGGGCGCGCTCGGCGTCGTCTATGGCGATATAGGCACAAGTCCGATCTACGCCTTTCGCGAGGCGCTTCACGCTTCGCCCGGCATCGATACGCGCGTTCACGTGCTTGGCGTTTTGTCGCTGATTGTCTGGGCGCTGACGATCATCGTCACCATCAAATATGTCGCCTTCGTGCTTCGTGCCGACAACAAGGGCGAAGGCGGCACGCTGTCGCTGATGTCGCTGGCACGCAGCGCCTATCCCAAGGGCCCCCGACTGATCCTCGTGATCGGCCTTTGTGGCGCGGCGCTGTTTTTCGGCGATTCGATCATAACGCCGGCCATCTCGGTGCTGTCGGCGGTCGAAGGCCTGACGGTGGTGACCCCGACGCTGGACGCCTATGTCGTGCCGATCACGCTGCTTATCCTTGCCATCCTGTTCTCCGTGCAGCGCTTCGGCACGGGAAAGGTGGCGGCGGTGTTCGGGCCGGTGACGGCGCTGTGGTTCCTGGCGATCGGCGTTGCTGGCATCTATCACTTGATGGATGATCTATCGATCCTGCTGGCCATCAATCCCTATTACGCGGTCGCCTATCTGGCCAGCACCCCGACCGCCGCCTTCGTCACTGTCGGCGCGGTGTTCCTGGCCGTGACCGGGGCCGAGGCGCTTTATGTCGATCTTGGCCATTTTGGACGCAAGCCGATCGTGCTGGCATGGTTTTCCGTGGTGTTTCCCTGCCTGCTGCTCAACTATTTCGGGCAGGGCGCCTTTGTGCTCGCCAATGACGGAAAACCGACCAATCCGTTCTTCCAGATGCTGCCTGACTGGGCGCTGATGCCGATGGTGGGACTGGCAACGGCGGCGACCGTCATTGCCAGTCAGGCGGTCATTTCAGGGGCTTTTTCACTGACCCGCCAGGCGGTGCAGCTCAACCTTCTGCCACGCATCGAGGTGCAACATACCTCGGAAAAGCAGTCCGGCCAGATCTACATGCCGCGCGTCAACCTGCTCATCGCGATGGGCGTGATGCTGCTGGTGGTCGGTTTCGGCAGTTCGAGTTCGCTGGCTTCCGCCTACGGCATCTCGGTGACCGGCGAAATGCTGATGACGACGATCCTGCTGTTCGTGGTGATGCGCAAGATGTGGAAATGGAAGCTGGCGCTCGCCCTGGCGCTGACCTTACTGTTCGGCATCATCGACAGCGGCTTCTTCCTGGCCAATGTCGTGAAGATCGTTGAAGGCGGCTGGGTCTCGATCACCGTTGCCAGCCTGATGGGGCTGATCATGTGGACATGGATACGCGGCAGCCGCTATCTCTTCGACAAGACCCGCCGCAACGAGATCCCGCTCGATTTCCTCGCGGGCAATCTTTTGAAGAAAAAGCCGCAGCTGGTGTCGGGCACCGCCGTGTTCCTGACCAGCGATCCCTTGAGCGCACCGACCGCGCTGATGCACAGCCTGAAGCACTACAAGGTGCTGCACGAGCAGAACGTCATCCTTTCGGTGGTGACCGCCCCGCAGCCGGTGGTGCCCGACAGCGACTGGGTCAAGATGGAGACGGTCAACGAGCTGTTCATGCGGGTGACGCTGACCTTCGGCTACATGGAGCAGCCCAACATCCCGCGCGCGCTGGCGATTTGCCGCAAGCAGGGCTGGAAGTTCGACATCATGACGACGTCCTTCTTCCTGTCGCGGCGCTCGCTCAAGGCTTCGCCCAATTCCGGCATGCCGGTATGGCAGGACCGGCTGTTCATCGGTCTGGCCCGTACGGCGGCCGATGCGACCGAATATTTCCAGATCCCGACCGGACGTGTGGTAGAAATCGGTACGCAGGTGGCGATCTGACGAGGTCGATCGCCTCGGCCTGAACGGGGAGGCGGGGATGAGCGGCGAATTGGTGCTTGTCACCGGCGGATCGGGGTTCCTCGGCGCTCACTGTATCCTTGCCCTGTTGAAGGCGGGCTATCGCGTGCGCACGACGCTGCGCTCCGCCAGGCGTGACGCCGATGTTCTGGCCATGCTGAAGGTTGGTGGCGCCGAGCCCGGCGACCGGCTTTCCTTTGCCATTGCCGACCTCATGAGCGACGCCGGCTGGCCGCAAGCGGTTGCCGGCTGCGACTATGTCCTGCATGTCGCCTCGCCATTTCCCTTCGGCGTGCCGAAGCATGAAGATGACCTGATCATCCCGGCTCGCGAAGGCGCCTTGCGCGTGCTCAGGGCGGCGCGAGACGCCGGCGTCAAACGCGTCGTGCTGACCTCATCCTTCGCCGCTATCGGCTATGGCAAGATGCCGCCGGACGGCCGGCCCTTCACCGAAGAGAGCTGGACCGATCCGACGGCCAAGGTCAGCGCCTATGTGAAGTCGAAGACGCTCGCCGAACGCGCGGCCTGGGATTTCATCGCCGCCGAGGGTGGCAGCCTGGAGCTGGCAGTCATCAATCCGGTCGGCATTTTCGGGCCTGTCCTGGGGGCCGACCATTCGACCTCCACCGCATTCGTCCAGCGCATGATGAACGGTGCCATGCCGGGGCTGCCGCGCCTGTCCTTCGGTGTGGTCGACGCGCGCGACGTGGCGGACCTGCATGTGCGCGCCATGACCAATCCCGCTGCCAAGGGCGAGCGGTTTCTGGCCGTAGCCGGCGATTTCATGACCGTGCGGGAGCTGT
>NZ_RZSJ01000045.1:0-18571 GCF_003998025.1 Mesorhizobium sp. M8A.F.Ca.ET.021.01.1.1 | reverse complement strand
GTGCTGCTTGCTATAGCCAACGGCGCCTTCGCTGCCATGCGTGACGACGATCAGTTTCGGGCCGCGGTCGAGCCAATTGCGCACGACATCCTCGTGCGAACCGGCTTCACCGAACCAGTTGAGGTCTTCGTCCGAAAGTTTGACGATGTCGGCCATCGCCATCATCTCCCGGATGCGCCTGAGGTGCTTGGCCTTGTCGGGGATGAAGTTCGGCCGGATGTTGGGATCGAGCATCATCACGCGGGCCTCGTGCTCGCGCCGCATGAATTCCTCATAGGCCGAGCCAGCCGGCTCCGAGATCAGGCTGATGGCGCCGAACAGCATCGCCTCGATCTCGCCGCCGAGTTGCGGCAGGTCCTCGATGGTCAGCATGCGCCCGGCCGTGTTCTCGTCATAGAAGGTGTAGGTCGCCTGGCCGTTGTTCAGCCGCACGAAGGCCAGTGTCGTCGGCCGGGGCGATGTGTGCGCGTAGGTCGAACTGACCTTGCTCGCTCCGAGCGCCTCCCTGAATTGCCCGCCAAACAGGTCCGACGACAGGCCGGAGAAGAAGCCGGCCGGCGCGCCGAGCCGGCCGAGTGCGATCGCCGTGTTGAAAACAGCGCCGCCGACATAGGGAGCGAAGGCCGGCTCACCCTGCGTGGTGGTGCGCGGCAGCATGTCGATGAGGGCTTCGCCACAGCAGAGGATCATGGCTTCCTGGTCTCCGGCGGATAGATCACGCCCTTGCGGATGATGATGTTGGCGTAAAGCCGCGGCTCGCTCGTCGCGACGATGGCATGCGCCGATTTGACCCGTGCATAGAAGTCGGCGCCGGCCAGCGCAACCACCTTGCGGCCTGGTGCACGTTTGGCGCAGATCGCCTCCATTTCACGATGGACAGGGTCGGCAAGCGACGGATCGCCTTTCACCGAGGCTCGAAACAGCGCCTCCGGAACCGCGTCGTCGACCGGAAGCAGCGTCAGTATCGCGTCGAGTACGGGAATGAGGGCATGGCCGTCGGTCCGGATGAGGCGTCTTGCCTGCTCCAGCGCCGGATAGTTCCCGTCGACCAGGGCAATCTCGTCACCATGCCCCATGGCGCGCAACGTTGCCAGAAGCTCCGGACCAAGCAGCGCCGGAATCCCGATCAGCATTCAGGCGCTCCTGGCGATCGTCGTCGAACCGATCAGGAAGCGTTCGGAAAGCGGCAAGCTGGCGCCGCCGAGCGCCCGTGCATGGATGCCCACGCTTCCCTCGCGGACCGCCGGAAGTTTCAGCCCTTCGCCGTCGATGGCGCCGATTGCCGTCACGACCGCCTCGACCAGCTTCTTGCGCACGGCCTTCGGCATCCACCCGTCGATCACCGCGGCCTCGAAATCGATGACCGAGGACGCTGCGACGATGGCGTAAGCGAGTGCCTGCGAGGCGCTGGCGATCCACTCGTCGAGTTCGGCGCCGATCTCCCCCCAATCCTCGGGTGAGGTCCACAGATACGAGGCCTCGACGCCACGCGCATTGAGTGTTTTTTCGAGCATGGCGATCGAGGCCACGTCGATCAGCTGGGTCGGTTTTCCACCCGGCCCGGGCACGGGCATGGAGCCGAGCGCGCCGGCATTGCCGGTCGGTCCGCCGAACAGCCGGCCGTTGAGCACAATGCCGCCACCGGCAAAGGCGCCGATGTAGAAATAGACGAAGTCCCGCGCCGCGCCCGTCTGGCCGAAGACCAGTTCGGCGCCGCAGGCCGAGGTGGCGTCGTTCTGCAGATAGACCGGAAAATCGCACTGCGTCTGGATGTCGGTCCTGATATCGCGATGGCGCCATTCGTCCATGACCTCGCGCGGCGCGCCGGCGGTGTCGGCCCAGTTCCACAGCTCGAACGGCATGGCGATGCCGAGTCCGGCAATGCGTTTGTCCTGCGCCGGTGTCAGCGCGCCGCGCATCGTCTTCATGCCTGACGTGACGAACTCGACCGTTTCGCGTGGGGCAGGGTAGCGGTAGGAGTGCTGCAGCATTGCGCGCACGTTGCCGAGGAAATCGATCAGCACGAGTTCGGCGCTGCGGCGGCCGATCTTGAGGCCGATGAAGAAGGCGCCTTCGGGGTTGAGCGCCATGGGGATCGAGGGCTGGCCGATCTTGCCGCGCAACGGCGCCTGACGGACGAGCAGGCTTTCTTCCTCCAGTTCGCGCATGATGACCGAGACTGTCTGCGCCGAAAGTCCGGTCATGCGGGCGATGTCGGACTTCGCCAGACTGCCGTGCTGACGCACCAGCGAAAGCACCAGGCGCTCATTGTGATCGCGCATGCCGCTCTGGTTGGTGCCGCGGTGAATAAGGCTCTCATTCGCTTCGGGCGAACCATGCCTCGCAGTGGCGGTCTCCACCCTGTTCCTCCCGTCGTTTCCCCGGCAATGCTTTTGGGTCAGAATGAGTGAAGGACGCAAGGCTGTCAATAATAAATAAGAGTGATTTAATTATTGACAGATGCCTTGGTCTGGTGTTTTTTGATCTGGCATCCGCGCTGGGAGAAGTCGCCTGGATGCCGTGCGGGTGCCGGTTGGCCGGCATTCGAAAATGTTCCACTGGGAGGAAAATCGTGACCAATACAAAATTGTTGAAGTCCACCGTTTTTGCGGCGGCCGCGCTGGGTCTGATGGCGTTCGCTTCGTCCGCATCCGCCGCCGGCGTCGGCGCCTGCCTGATCACCAAGACCGACACCAATCCGTTCTTCGTCAAGATGAAGGAGGGCGCTACCGCCAAGGCCAAGGAACTCGGCGTCGATCTCAAGACCTATGCGGGCAAGATCGACGGTGACAGCGAGAGCCAGGTGGCGGCGATCGAAAGCTGCATCGCCGACGGCGCCAAGGGCATTTTGATCACCGCGTCCGACACCAAGGGCATCGTGCCGACGGTGAAGAAGGCGCGCGATGCGGGCCTGCTGGTGATTGCGCTCGACACGCCGCTCGATCCGATCGACGCCGCCGACGCGACCTTCGCAACCGACAATCTGGAGGCCGGCAAGCTGATCGGTGCCTGGGCCGCCGCGACGCTGGGCGACAAGGCCAAGGACGCCAAGATCGGCTTCCTCGACCTGACCCCCTCGCAGCCGACCGTGGACGTTCTGCGCGATCAGGGCTTCATGATGGGCTACGGCATCGACGTGAAGGATCCCAACAAGATCGGCGATGAGACCGATCCGCGTATCGTCGGCCACGATGTGACGAACGGCAATGAAGAGGGCGGCCGCAAGGCGATGGAAAACCTTCTGCAGAAGGACAACACCATCACCGTCATTCACACCATCAACGAGCCGGCCGCGGTCGGTGCCTACCAGGCGCTCAAGGCCGTCGGCCTCGAAAGCCAGGTGCTGATCGTCTCGGTCGACGGCGGCTGCCCCGGCGTGAAGTCGGTCACCGAAGGCGTCATCGGCGCCACCTCGCAGCAATATCCGCTGCAGATGGCCGCGCTCGGCATCGAGGCGATCGCCGCTTTCGCCAAGGATGGTACCAAGCCGAAGCCGACCGAGGGCAAGAACTTCTTCGACACCGGCGTCAACCTCGTCACCGACAAGCCGGCCAAGGGCGTCAAGTCCATCGACACCAAGGAAGGCCTCGCCAAGTGCTGGGGCTGATGCTGGCCTGACCGGTAACAGAACCGATCGGCCGGGGGGACTTGATCCCCGGCCGCATCGGGTGGACGATACATCACTGTAAACGCGAACAATCCCGGCGACAGACCGGAAGGCGTGGACGGCGTCAGCGCGTGGCTGAAGCCCTACGGGGAGGAAACATGGCTCAAGCTCAGGAATTCGAGAAGGTTCTCTCGGCCAGCGACACAAGCGTGGCCGCTTTCGACGAGCACAAATCAGCCGTCAAGCGCATCCAGCATTTTCTGCATTCAACGCCGGCGGCGGTGCCGCTGATCGTGCTGCTTCTGTCGATCATCATCTTCGGCATCGCGATCGGAGGGCGGTTCTTCTCGTCCTACACGCTGACGCTGATCCTGCAGCAGATCGCCATCGTCGGCATTCTCGGGGCCGCTCAGACTCTGGTCATCCTGACCGCCGGCATTGACCTGTCGATCGGGGTGATCATGGTGATTTCTGCCGTGATCATGGGCAATTGCGCGGTCAGCTACGGCATGCCGAGCGTGCTCGCCGTGGCGATCGGGCTTGCCGCCGGTGCGGCTTGCGGGCTGCTGAACGGACTGCTGGTCGCCTATATGAAGTTGCCGCCCTTCATCGTGACGCTTGGCACCTGGAACATCGTCATGGCCACGAACTTCATCTATTCGGCCAATGAGACGATCCGCGACACCGACGTCGACACTCAAGCGCCGCTGCTGCATCTGTTCGCCCTGAGCTTCAAGGTCGGCACGGCGGTGCTGACGCTCGGTGTCATTGCCACGGTCGTGCTCGTGATGGTCCTTTGGTACGTGCTCAACCACACCGCATGGGGCCGTCATGTCTACGCCGTCGGCGACGACCAGGAGGCGGCGAAGCTGTCTGGCATCCAGACCAAGAAGGTGCTGGTGACGGTCTACACCCTTGCCGGGCTGATCGCCGCTTTCGCGGCCTGGGTCTCCATCGGCCGCAACGGCTCGATCTCGCCATCAGCCGCCGTCACCGACTACAATCTGCAGGCCATCACCGCGACGGTGATCGGTGGTATTTCTCTCTTCGGCGGTCGCGGCTCCATCCTCGGCACCTTGTTCGGCGCGATGATCGTCGGCGTCGTCTCGATGGGCCTCAACATGCTGGGCGCCGATCCGCAATGGAAAGTGCTCCTCACCGGCGTGCTGATCATCGGCGCCGTCGCCATCGACCAATGGATCAGAAAGGTTTCGGCATGACCCAGGAACCCATCCTCACCGCGCGCGGCCTGGTCAAGCGCTATGGCCGCGTCACCGCTCTCGACAATGCCGATTTCGACCTATACCCCGGCGAAATCCTTGCCGTCATCGGCGACAACGGCGCCGGCAAGTCGTCGCTCATCAAGGCGATTTCCGGCGCGGCCGTGCCGGACGAGGGCGAAATCCGGCTTGAAGGCAAACCCGTCTCCTTCAAGTCGCCGATGGAAGCGCGCGAAGCCGGCATCGAAACCGTCTACCAGAACCTCGCGCTGTCGCCGGCGCTGTCGATCGCCGACAACATGTTCCTCGGCCGCGAGATCCGCAAACCCGGCTTCGTCGGCCAGTGGCTTCGCATGCTGGACCGTCCGGCAATGGAAAAGCGCGCCCGCGACAAGCTTACCGAACTCGGCCTGATGACCATCCAGAACATCAGCCAGGCGGTGGAGACGCTGTCGGGCGGCCAACGCCAGGGCGTGGCGGTGGCCCGCGCCGCCGCCTTCGGCTCGAAGATGGTCATCATGGACGAGCCGACGGCGGCGCTCGGCGTCAAGGAGAGCCGCCGCGTGCTCGAACTGATCCTCGACGTGAAGAAGCGCGGCCTGCCGATCGTGCTCATCTCGCACAACATGCCGCACGTCTTCGAAGTGGCCGACCGCATCCACATCCACCGTCTTGGCCGTCGCCTGTGCGTCATCGACCCCAAGCAATATACGATGTCTGATGCCGTTGCCTTCATGACCGGTGCAAAAGCACCCCCGGAGACGGCATTGGCGGCCTGAACTGCCTGATTGCCGCTGGGTAAGGAGGCGGGGGTGTTCTCTAAATCGATTGAAAACATGCTGCAATGCACTAGGATGGGCTGGGAGAAACGGTGAAAGCCGGTATGATCAGGCCAAACCGAACGAGAGGCGATATGACATCCGCCATGACGATCGAAGCCCCCGCTCTCGACAATCCCGATCCCAAGACGCTCGCCGAAGAAGTCTTGATGTCGCTCAAATACCGGGTCGGCAAGGACACCACCGTCGCGACCCAGTACGACTGGCTGACCGCCTCGATCAAGGTCGTGCGCGACCGCGTCGTCGACCACTGGATGCAGGCGACCAAGGAAGCCTACGACCAGCAGGAAAAGCGCGTCTATTACCTGTCGCTCGAGTTCCTGATCGGACGTCTGATGCGCGACGCCTTTTCCAATCTCGGCCTGATGGAGAACATGCGTGAGGCGCTGTCCTCGCTCGGCGTCGATCTCGACCTGATCGCCGCGCTCGAGCCGGACGCTGCCCTTGGCAATGGCGGCCTTGGCCGGCTCGCCGCGTGCTTCATGGAAAGCATGGCGACCGTCGACATTCCCGCGCATGGCTACGGCATCCGCTATGCCAACGGCATGTTCCGCCAGGAAATCCATGACGGTTGGCAGGTCGAACTGCCCGAGACCTGGCTGGACCACGGCAACCCCTGGGAGTTCGAGCGGCGCGAGCGCTCCTTCGAAGTCGGCTTCGGCGGTTCGGTCGAATCGATCACCTCCAGGGACGGCCGGCTCGAACGCCATGTCTGGAAACCGAGGGAGCATGTTCTGGCGGTTGCCTATGACACGCCCGTGGCCGGCTGGCGCGCCAAGCGCGTCAACACGTTGCGCCTTTGGTCAGGCATGCCGATCGATCCGATCCTACTCGACAAGTTCAACGCCGGCGACCACATCGGGGCGCTGGCCGAAAGCAACAAGGCCGATGCGCTGTCGCGCGTGCTCTATCCCGCCGATTCCCACATGGCCGGACAGGAACTCAGGCTCAGGCAGGAATATTTCTTCTCCACCGCCTCGCTGCAGGACATCGTCCAGCGGCATCTGAGCCAATATGGCGACCTGAAGTCGCTTCCCGACAAGGCGGCGATCCACCTCAACGACACCCATCCGGCAATCGCCGTGCCGGAGTTGATGCGGCTTCTGATGGACGTCCACGGCATGGATTTCGATCTCGCCTGGGATATCACCAAGCGTACCTTCGGCTACACCAACCACACGCTGCTGCCCGAGGCGCTGGAAAGCTGGCCGGTGCCGCTGTTCGAGCGGCTTTTGCCGCGTCATATGCAGATCGTCTACGCCATCAACGCGCAGGTGCTGCTGGAGGCGCGCGCCACTGATCAATTCTCCGATGAGCAGATCAGCCGTATCTCGCTGATCCAGGAGAATGGCGACCGCCGGGTGCGCATGGGCAATCTGGCCTTTGTCGGTTCGCATTCGATCAACGGCGTGTCGGCGCTGCATACCGAACTGATGAAGGAGACGGTGTTCGCCGACCTGCACCGGCTCTATCCCGACCGCATCAACAACAAGACCAATGGCATCACGCCGCGGCGCTGGCTCATCCAGTGCAATCCGGGCCTTACCGCGCTCGCCCGCGAGGCGATCGGCGATCGCTTCATGGATGACATCGAGGCGATCAAGGGGCTCGATCCGCTCGCCGACGACACCGCCTTCCGCGAAAAATTCGCCGCCGTGAAGCGCCAGAACAAGGTGAGGCTAGCCAACTTGGTCGCCGACCGCCTCGGCATCAAGCTCGACCCTTCGGCGCTCTTCGACATTCAGGTCAAGCGTATCCACGAATACAAGCGTCAGCTCCTCAACATCCTCGAAGCGATCGCGCTCTATGACCAGATCCGCTCGCATCCCGAGCGCGACTGGATGCCACGCGTGAAATTCTTCGGCGGCAAGGCCGCGCCCAGCTACCACAACGCCAAGCTGATCATCAAACTGGCCAACGACGTCGCCAGGGTGATCAACAGTGACCCTTCGGTGCGCGGCCTGCTCAAGGTCGTGTTCGTACCGAACTACAATGTCAGCCTGGCCGAGGTGCTGATGCCGGCCGCCGATCTCTCGGAGCAGATCTCGACCGCCGGCATGGAAGCGTCGGGAACCGGCAACATGAAGTTCGCGCTGAACGGCGCACTGACCATCGGCACGCTCGACGGCGCCAATGTCGAGATCAAGGAGCATGTCGGCGACGACAACATCTTCATCTTTGGCCTCACCACCGAAGAAGTCGCCGAGCGGCGCAACAATGGCTACAATCCCCGCGGCGTCATCGAGGCGTCCCCCGAACTGGCGCAGGCGCGCGCGGCCGGTTCTTCGGGCGTCTTCTCCCCCGATGATCCCAATCGCTACCGCGATCTGATCAACGGCCTCTACGACAGCGACTGGTTCATGGTCGCGGCGGATTTCGACGCCTATGCCGCCTGCCAGCGCGACGTCGATGCCGTCTGGCGCAACAGCCCGGACTGGTACGCCCGCGCCATCCGCAACGTCGCGCGCGTCGGCTGGTTCTCTTCCGATCGCACGATCCGCCAATACGCCAAAGAAATCTGGAACGTGCCCGTCTGATATGATTGCATGAGGCCACGAACGATGGCCGCAAAAACAAACATTTGGTGCCCGGGGAGGGCGACCGCCTGATGAGGAAGCCGCGCGCGACCGCTGCGACAAGCGGGCCGGACGGACTGGCGTCAGCCAGCGATGTCGAGGCGATTGTCGCCGGTACGCACGGTGATCCTTTTGCGGTTCTCGGTGTTCAGGAGGCCGGCAAGAGCCTGTTCGCGCGCTGCTTCGTTCCGCATGCGCAGTCCGTCACCGCCTACACGCTGACCGGCATCGAGGCAGGCGAATTGACCAGGCGCGACGAAGCCGGTTTCTTCGAGGGCAAGCTGTCGATCAGGAAGCGCCAGCCGCTCCGCTACCACGCGCGCAATGCCGGCGGCGACTGGTGGCTGACCGATCCCTATTCGTTCGGTCCGGTGCTCGGACCGATGGACGATTACTATATCGCCGAGGGCTCGCATCTCAGGTTGTTCGACAAGCTCGGCGCCCATGTCATTGAGCACGAAGGCGCCACCGGCGTGCATTTCGCGGTATGGGCCCCAAATGCCAGGCGCGTCTCGGTGGTCGGCGATTTCAATGACTGGGACGGGCGCCGGCATACGATGCGCGACCGTCGCGACACCGGCATCTGGGAGCTGTTCATTCCCGATATCGGCGCCGGCCGGCCCTATAAATATGAAATCATAGGTCCCGACGGCGTGAGATTGCCGCTGAAAGCCGATCCATTCGCCTTCAAGTCGGAGCTGCGCCCGGCAACGGCCTCGGTGACCGCGGTGCCCCCGGCGCATCCATGGGGCGACGAGGCGCATCGCAATTTCTGGCGCAACGCCGACCCCCGGCGCGAAGCCATCTCGATCTACGAAGTCCATGCCGGTTCCTGGCAGCTTCGCGACGACGGCACCTTCCTGTCCTGGGATGAGCTGGCCGACCGGCTGATCCCTTATGTGGTCGAGGCCGGGTTCACCCACATCGAATTCCTGCCGATCTCCGAGCATCCCTATGACCCGTCCTGGGGTTATCAGACCACCGGCCTCTACGCGCCATCGGCCCGCTTCGGCGATCCGGACGGCTTTGCTCGCTTTGTCGATGGCGCCCATCGTGCCGGCATCGGCGTAATCCTAGACTGGGTGCCGGCGCATTTTCCTGTCGACGAGCACGGTCTGGTCCATTTCGACGGCACCGCGCTCTACGAGCATGCCGACCCGCGCAAGGGCTTCCACCCGGACTGGAACACCGCGATCTACAATTTCGGCCGCCGCGAGGTGGTGTCGTTCCTCGTCAACAACGCCTTGTTCTGGGCCGAAAAATACCATGTCGACGGTCTTCGCGTCGACGCGGTGGCCTCGATGCTCTACCTCGACTATTCGCGCAAGCAGGGCGAATGGATTCCCAACGAAAAGGGTGGGCGCGAAAACCTCGAGGCGGTCAGCTTCCTGCAGAAGATGAACAAGGAGCTCTACGGGCACCATCCCGGTGTCATGACTATCGCCGAGGAATCGACTTCATGGCCAAAGGTCTCGGCGCCCGTTCATGAAGGCGGGCTGGGCTTCGGCTTCAAGTGGAACATGGGCTTCATGCACGACACGCTGGAGTATTTTTCCAAGGAGCCGATTTTCCGCAAGCACCATCACAACGAGCTGACCTTCGGTCTGACCTACGCCTTCTCGGAGAATTTCGTGCTGCCGCTCTCGCATGACGAGGTCGTGCACGGCAAAGGCACGCTGCTGGGCAAGATGGCCGGTGACGACTGGCAGAAATTCGCGACCTTGCGTGCCTATTACGGCTTCATGTGGGGTTATCCCGGCAAGAAGCTGCTGTTCATGGGCCAGGAATTCGCGCAGCGCCGCGAATGGAGCGAGGCGCGCGCGCTTGATTGGAACCTGCTCGATTTCCGGCCGCATCGCGGCGTCTGGCAGACGGTGCGCGATCTCAACTATCTCTACCGTTCACGTCCGGCCCTGCATGGCCGCGACTGCGAGCCCGAAGGGTTTTCCTGGCTGATCGTCGACGACAGCCAGAATTCGGTTTTCGCCTGGGTGCGCAACGCTCCTGGCGGCAATCCGGTCGCCGTCATCTCCAATTTCACGCCGGTGCCGCGCGACAATTATCGTGTACCTCTGCCGAAGGCCGGCAAGTGGCGCGAGATCATCAACACCGATGCTTCCGAATATGGCGGCTCCGGCATGGGCAATGGCGGCGTGGTCGAGGCGAGGGCGGAGGGCAAGAGCATCTCGGCAACGATGCTTCTGCCGCCGCTGTCGACGATCATGCTTGAACTCGCCGACGACTGAACTCGTTAAGGCTGGTCAACGCATAAAGACGAGTAACTTGGGAGGGTATAAATGGCAGACTTGAAAAGAACCCAGCCGCTGGCCCGCGACGCCATGGCCTATGTGCTGGCCGGCGGACGCGGCAGCCGCCTCAAGGAGCTGACCGATCGGCGCGCCAAGCCGGCGGTCTATTTCGGCGGCAAGACGCGCATCATCGATTTCGCGCTCTCCAATGCACTGAACTCTGGCATCCGCCGCCTCGGCGTCGCCACCCAGTACAAGGCGCATTCGCTGATCCGCCACCTGCAACGCGGCTGGAACTTCCTGCGGCCCGAACGAAACGAGAGCTTCGACATCCTGCCGGCGAGCCAGCGCGTGTCGGAAACGCAATGGTATGAAGGCACGGCTGACGCCGTCTACCAGAACATCGACATCATCGAGGCTTATGGCCCGGAATACATGGTGATCCTGGCCGGCGACCACATCTACAAGATGGATTACGAGCTGATGCTGCGCCAGCATGTCGATGCCGGCGCCGATGTCACGGTCGGCTGCCTCGAAGTGCCGCGCATGGAAGCGACAGGCTTCGGCGTCATGCATGTCGATGCCAAGGACAACATCATCGCCTTCGTCGAAAAGCCCGTTGATCCGCCCGGCATTCCGGGTAACCCGGAATTCGCCTTGGCCTCGATGGGCATCTACGTCTTCAAGACCAAGTTCCTGATGGAACAGCTGCGCCGCGATGCCGCCGAGCCGGGCTCCAGCCGCGACTTCGGCAAGGACATCATCCCCTATATCGTCACGCACGGTAAGGCGATCGCGCACCGCTTCACCAAGTCCTGCGTGCGTTCGACCGCCGAGAACGAGGCCTACTGGCGCGATGTCGGCACGGTCGATGCCTATTGGGAAGCCAACATCGACTTGACCGACGTGACGCCGGAACTCGACCTCTACGACCGCGACTGGCCGATCTGGACTTATGCCGAGCTGAAGCCGCCGGCAAAATTCGTCCACGACGAGGATGGCAGGCGCGGTTCTGCCGTGTCGTCACTGGTGTCGGGCGATTGCATCGTCTCGGGCGCTTCGCTGAAGAAGAGCCTGATCTTCACCGGCGCGCGCATCAATTCCTATTCGGCACTCGAAGAAGTCGTCATGCTGCCCGACGTTCATGTCGGCCGGAACGCAAAGTTGAAGCGCGTCGTGATCGACCACGGTGTAAGGATACCGGAAGGGCTGGTGGTCGGCGAGGATCCCGCGCTCGACGCCAAGCGTTTTCGGGTTTCGGAAAAGGGCATCTGCCTGGTCACCCAGGACATGATCGACAAGCTGAAGCTTTAGGCCGGATCGGATTGTAGGCGCATGCATGTTCTGTCGGTCACGCCCGAAATCTTCCCGCTGATCAAGACCGGCGGGCTTGCCGACGTAACCGGGGCGCTGCCGATCGCGCTCGCGGCCAAGGGCGTGACCATGCGCACGCTCATTCCGGGTTTTCCGGTGGTGATGGGCGCCTTCAAGAAAAAGAAGGCCGTCTACCAATACCCCTTGTTGCAAGGCGGCAAGGCCGCGATCCATGCCGTCGAGGTCGCCGGGCTCGATTTGTTCGTGCTCGACGCGCCGCATCTGTTCGACCGCCCCGGCGGCCCCTATGGCAACGCCTCGGGCGCGGATTGGCCGGACAATTGGCGGCGCTTCGCGGCGCTGAGCCAGGCCGGCGCCGATATCGCCGGCGGCGCCATTTCGGGCTACCTGCCTGACATCGTGCATGCCCATGACTGGCAGTCGGCGATGACGCTGGCTTATATGCGTTACGGCAAGGCGGTTGGCACGCCATCAATGATGACCGTCCACAATCTCGCCTTCCAGGGTCAGTTCGGCGCCGGCATCTTCGGCGAACTCGGTCTGCCGGCCGCGGCGATGGCGCTTGACGGCGTCGAATATTATGGCGGCGTCGGCTTCCTCAAGGCGGGTCTGCAGGCGGCCTGGGCAATCACCACGGTGAGCCCGACCTATGCGCAGGAGATCCGTTCACCGGAATTCGGCATGGGCCTCGATGGTCTCATCAACATGCGTTCAAGCGATCTCCATGGCATCGTCAACGGCATCGACACCGCCATCTGGGATCCAGCAACCGATAGACATCTGGTGTCGACCTATACGGCCGAAACGTTGAAGGCCCGCGCGCCCAACAGGGCGGCCGTCGAGGACCGTTTCGGTCTCGACCGCGACGGCAGCCCGATTGTCTGTGTCGTCAGCCGGCTGACCTGGCAGAAGGGCATGGACATATTGGCGACGGTGATCGACGGCATCGTTGCGACAGGCGCCAGGCTGGCTATCCTCGGCTCGGGCGACGCCGGCCTCGAAGGCGCGCTGCTGGCGGCCGCCGCACGCCACCGTGGCCGCATCGGTGTGGTCGTCGGCTATGACGAGGGGCTGTCGCACATCATGCAGGGCGGCTGCGACGCCATCGTCATCCCTTCGCGCTTCGAACCTTGCGGGCTGACGCAGCTTTACGGCCTGCGCTATGGCTGCGTGCCGGTCGTCGCGCGCACCGGCGGCCTCGCCGACACCATCATCGACGCCAACGAAGCGGCGATTGCAGCCGGCGTGGCGACCGGCTTCCAGTTTGCCCCCAACAATGGCGGCGCGCTGCTGCACGCCATCCGCCGCCTGGCCGACGCCCACGCCAGTTCCGCAACCTTCGAGACCATCCAGCGCCAGGGCATGAAGACCGATGTGTCGTGGGATCGAAGCGCCGAAAAATACGTCGAACTCTATCGCCTGCTGCTTTCGAAAAGGGTTGCCTGAAGCATGATACGCACCGTCCCCACCAAGCCCTATTCCGACCAGAAGCCCGGCACGTCGGGACTGCGCAAGAAGGTGCCAGTGTTCCAGCAGGAGCACTATGCCGAGAACTTCATCCAGTCGATCTTCGACGCGCTCGACGGATTTGCCGGCAAGACCCTGGTCATCGGCGGCGATGGCCGCTTCTACAACCGCGAGGTCATCCAGAAGGCCATTGCCATGGCCGCCGGCAACGGCTTCGGCAAGGTGATGGTAGGGCAGGGCGGCATATTGTCGACGCCGGCGGCCTCGCATGTCATCCGCAAATACAAGACCTTCGGCGGCATCATCCTGTCGGCCAGCCATAATCCCGGCGGCCCGCATGAGGATTTTGGCATCAAGTACAATGCCGGCAATGGCGGCCCGGCGCCGGAAAAGCTGACCGACGCCATCTTTGCCAGGACCAAGGCGATTTCGAGCTTCAAGATCGCCGACATCGATCCAATCGACATCGATACGGTCGGCACCGTCAAGGCCGGCGGCATGACCGTCGAGATCATCGATCCGGTCACCGACTATGCCGAACTGATGGAGAGCCTGTTCGATTTCGACGCGTTGCGCAAACTGTTCAAGTCGGGCTTTCGCATGCGCTTCGACGCCATGCACGCGGTGACCGGACCCTACGCCAAGGAAATCCTCGAACACCGGCTCGGCGCACCGAACGGCACCTGCCGCAATTTCAAGCCGCTGCCCGATTTCGGCGGCCATCACCCCGATCCCAACCTTGTCCATGCCAAGCACCTCTATGACGAGATGATGGGGCCGGACGCGCCGGATTTCGGCGCCGCCTCCGACGGCGACGGCGACCGCAATTTGATCATCGGCAAGGGCATTTTCGTCACCCCGTCGGATTCGGTCGCCATGCTTGCCGCCAATGCCCGCCTGGCGCCCGGCTACAAGGACGGGCTGAAGGGCATCGCCCGCTCGATGCCGACCAGCGGTGCCGCCGACCGCGTCGCTCACAAGCTCGGCATCGGCATTTACGAGACGCCGACCGGCTGGAAGTTCTTCGGCAATCTGCTCGACGCCGGCATGGCGACGATCTGCGGTGAGGAAAGTGCCGGCACCGGCTCCAACCATGTCCGCGAAAAGGACGGTCTGTGGGCGGTGCTCCTGTGGCTCAACATCCTCGCCGCGCGCGGCGAAAGCTGCCAGCAGATCGTCACCGAGCACTGGGCGGCCTATGGGCGCAATTACTATTCGCGGCATGACTATGAAGAGGTGGAGAGCGACCGCGCCAATGCGCTGGTCGACGAACTCAGGGCCAAGCTCGGCTCGCTGCCCGGCACCAGCGTGCGCGGCTTGAAGATCGCCAATGCCGACGATTTTGCCTATCACGACCCGGTCGACGGCTCGACCAGCGAGCACCAGGGCATAAGGGTGCTGTTCGAAGGCGGCTCACGCGTCGTCTTCCGCCTCTCCGGCACCGGCACCTCGGGCGCGACCCTCCGCGTCTACATCGAGCGCTACGAGCCGGACAAGTCGAGGCACGATCTCGACACGCAGGAGGCGCTCGCCGATCTCATCGCCGCCGCCGACGACATTGCCGGGATCAAGAGCCACACCGGCCGCGACAAACCGAGCGTGATTACTTGAGGGTGGGGAGGCGCGACTCCCCCTTCTCCCCTTGTGGGAGAAGGTGTCGCCGAAGGCGACGGATGAGGGGTGCTCCAGCTTGGCGCAAACCGGCGCCCGGGACACCGATGCCTCATTCCTTCCAACACCCCTCATCCGTCTCGGCGGTGCGCGCCGATCCACCTTCTCCCACAAGGGGAGAAGGGAAGGCGCTCACGTGAACAATCTCGGCGCCGCCATCACCAGCGAAGGCATCCGCTTCGCCGCCTGGTCGTCGTCGGCGCGGCGGCTCTGGGTGTCGATCTTCGATGAAACCGGCGACCACGAAATCGAGCGGCTTGAACTCCAGCCCGAAGGCGAGGGTTTTTACGCCCTGTTCGTCGCGGGTCTCGCCGCCGGCACCCGCTACGGCTTTCGTGCCGATGGCGACTATGCACCCGAGCGTGGGCTGTGGTTCGACCCCGACAAGCTGCTGACCGATCCTTATGCCGCCGAAATCGACCGGCCCTATGCCTATCACTGGCGGCTCGCCGCGCGGCGCAATGAGGGTGCCGACACCGCGTCGCTGATGCCCAAGACCGTGGCCAAGGCCTTGCCCGCGGCCCCACCGATCCTGCCGCCGCTGTTTCGTCCGGGCGGCCTGATCTACGAACTGAATGTCCGCGCCTTCACCAAGCTCCACCCGGATGTGCCGCAAGAACAGCGTGGTACGATCGCCGCACTTGCCCATCCGGCCATCATCGAGCATCTGCAAAGGCTCGGCGTCTCCGCCGTCGAATTGATGCCGGTGACGGCGTCGATCGACGAGCGGCATCTGCCGCCGCTGGGCTTGAGCAACGCCTGGGGCTACAATCCCGTCACCTTCATGGCGCTCGACCCTCGCCTCGCACCCGGCGGCCTGACGGAATTACAGGACACGGTCGCAGCGCTGCGCCGGGTTGGCATCGGCACCATTCTCGACCTCGTCTTCAACCATACCGGCGAAAGCGACAGGCTGGGGCCAACGCTCTCGCTGCGCGGCCTCGACAACCAGGCCTACTATCGGCATCGGCCGGATGGCGGGCTGGTCAATGACACCGGCACCGGCAACACCATCGCTTGCGACCATCCGGTGGTGCGCGAAATGGTGCTCGACACGCTCCGTCATTTCGTGCGCCGGGCTGGCGTCGACGGCTTCCGGTTCGATCTGGCTCCGGTGCTGGGCCGGGTCGATGGTCTGTTCGATCCGGAAGCACCACTGCTCCGGGCCATTGCCGATGATCCGGTACTTTGCGACCGCGTGCTGATCGCCGAGCCTTGGGATATCGGGGCAAACGGATATCAACTGGGCAATTTTCGGCCACCGTTCCTCGAGTGGAACGATCGCTACCGCGACGATGTCAGACGCTTCTGGCGCGGCGATGCCGGCATGGTCGGCACTCTCGCCACGCGCCTTGCCGGTTCGTCCGACGTGTTCAACAGGGCAGGGGAGCCGGCAAGCCGCAGCGTGAACTTCATCGCCGCCCATGACGGCATGACGCTGGCCGACATCGTCGCCTACGAGCGCAAACACAACGCCGACAATGGCGAGCAGAACCGCGACGGCCATAACGACAACCTGTCCTGGAACAATGGCGTCGAGGGAGACACGAACGAGGCAGCGATCATCAAGGCGCGCTTCGACGACCAACGCGCACTGCTCGCCACGCTGTTCGCCTCGCGCGGCACCATCATGCTGACGGCAGGCGACGAATTCGGCAGAACGCAGCAAGGCAACAACAACGCCTATGCGCAGGACAACGCCATTACCTGGCTTGACTGGACAGGCCGCGATCAGGCGCTGGAGCGTTACGCATCGGCGCTTGCAGCGCTTCGCCAGGCGGTGCCGGCACTGTCGGACACACGTTTCCTGGCCGGAGAACCGGTCGAGGCTTCAGGCGTTCCCGACGTCGCCTGGCTGACCGAGACGGGTGAGCCGCTCGCAGAGACCGACTGGAACGACTCCAGCCGGCATCGCCTTGTCATGCTGCTTGGCGGCGAGGATGGCAGGCTTGCCGTCATGATCAATGGTGACCGCCGCCAATGCGTCTTCACCTTGCCGGCGCGCGATGGCTTCCAGTGGCGCCCGGCAATCGAGACACAGGCGATCGACCTCCTGCGCCCGCTGCCGGGCCGCAGCGTCAATTTCATGATCGAGGGCCGGACCGGAAACGGTGGCGCCGGGAAGGGTTCGTAATGGCCGACGACAATGCCAGGCAGGGAGCCGAGTGGTGGCGAGGCTGCGTCATCTATCAGATCTATCCGCGCTCTTTCCAGGACACGACCGGCGATGGCAGCGGCGATCTCAAAGGTATTACGGCAAGGCTCGCCCATATCGCCTCCCTCGGCGTCGACGCTGTCTGGCTGTCGCCCTTCTTCAAGTCGCCCATGGCCGACATGGGCTATGACGTATCGGACTACTGCGACGTCGACCCGATGTTCGGCACGTTGGCGGATTTCGACGCGCTGGTCGCCGAAGCGCATCGGCTCGGCCTGAAAATCATCATCGACCAGGTGCTGTCGCATTCATCCGACAAGCATGAATGGTTCATCGAAAGTCGCGCCAGCCGCGACACCGCCAAGGCCGACTGGTACGTCTGGGCCGACGCCAGGCCCGACGGCGGCGCGCCCAACAATTGGCTGTCGGTCTTCGGGGGGCCATCCTGGGAGTGGGACGCGACCCGTCGCCAATATTACATGCACAATTTCCTCGCCTCGCAGCCGGATCTCAATTTCCACAATCCGGAAGTCCAGGACGCGTTGCTGGACACGGTGCGGTTCTGGCTGGAGCGCGGTGTCGACGGCTTCCGGCTCGACACGGTCAATTACTATGTCCACGACCGCTGGCTGCGCAGCAATCCGCCCTTGGCTTCGAGCGTTGCCGGCACCAACACGGAAACCAACACCTACCTCTATCAGGAGCATCTGTTCGACAAGACGCAGCCGGAGAACCTGGCGTTCCTCAGGCGTTTCCGCGCGTTGCTCGACGAATTTGGCGACCGCGCCGCCGTCGGCGAGATCGGCGATGAAGGCCGCTCGCTGCAGACGCTCGCAGCCTACACCTCCGGCGGCGACAAGCTTCAGATGAGCTACACGTTCGATTTGCTCGGCTCGCAATTTTCGGCGGCGCATGTGCGTGGTTGCGTCGAGGCGTTTGAGAATGCGGTTGCCGACGGCTGGGTCTGCTGGGCCTTCTCCAACCATGACGTCGTGCGCCATGTCAGCCGCTGGACGCGGCCGGATGGCGATCCCGATCTGGTGGCCAAATTCTCGATCATGCTGCTCGCCTGCCTGCGCGGCTCGATCTGCCTCTATCAGGGCGAAGAACTCGGCCTTGAGGAAGCGGAGCTTGCCTATGAAGATTTGCGCGATCCCGTCGGCATCCGTTTCTGGCCGGGCGTGAAGGGCAGGGACGGCTGCCGCACGCCGATGGCCTGGGAGGTCGGGGCCGACAATGCGGGCTTTTCCACCACAAAACCATGGCTGCCTGTGCCGGCAAGCCATCGCGCCCGTGCGGCGGATGCGCAGAACGGCGAGGAGCAATCGGTGCTGTCGGTCTACCGCTCCACGCTTGCCTTGCGCAGACAGCACCCGGCACTGGTCGGTGGTTCGATCCGTTTTCTCGACGCCGAGGGAGACATGCTCGCCTTCATCCGCGAAGGAGACGGGG
>NZ_RZSJ01000459.1:0-5166 GCF_003998025.1 Mesorhizobium sp. M8A.F.Ca.ET.021.01.1.1 | reverse complement strand
GCTCAGCCATCTTATGCGACCTTCTTGTTCTTGGAATTCAGCTTGGCCACGTCGAGGACTTCTGGCTGCTGGGCGACATGCGGATGCTCCGCGCCTGCATAGACGCGCAGGTTCTTCATCTGGCGACGGCCGAGCGGGCCACGCGGAACCATGCGCTCAACGGCCTTCTCGACGACACGCTCGGGGAAACGGCCCTCGAGCAGCTGGCGCGCGGTGCGCTCCTTGATGCCGCCGGGGTGGCCGGTGTGCCAGTAATAGACCTTGTCGGTGAACTTCTTGCCGGTGAACACCACCTTGTCGGCATTGATGACGATGACATTGTCGCCGTCGTCGACATGCGGGGTGAAGGTCGGCTTGTGCTTGCCGCGAAGATGATTGGCGATGACAGTGGCAAGACGGCCGACGACGAGACCCTCGGCGTCGATCAGGATCCACTTCTTCACCACATCCGCAGGCTTCTGCGAAAAGGTTGTCATGTTTTCTGCTCTCGGTTTTGACCTTCACGGGGAAGGCGTTTCTTGTTGCTTGGATTGGCGAAAGACGCTTGTCATCAGCCAATAACAAAACGGCGGCCTTTTGCGGGCCGCTGCTTCGTGAGGGCTTATAGGCGAGGGGGAACTGCACGTCAAGCAGATCAAAAAGCTCTACGGCGAAGAAACAATAGCAAAAACAACGACCTAGGTAAAAGGTATTATTTTACCACATCGCTGGTGCGCTTCGGCGGGATCGAGTAGGTACCCGTGGCATGCGCGATCGTGTGTCCATCCGGGCCGGCGACGATGTCGATGTCGAACACCATCAGGCTCTTTCCGAGCTTCAGGATGCGGCAATGGCCATCGATCGGCCCGGCCTCGGCCTTGCGGACGAAGTTGATGTTGAGGTTGGTGGTGACCGAGAGCGCATCCGGCCCGGCATGGCTGAGCACGCAGACATAGCCGCCAATGTCGGCCAGCGTAAACAGGGCAGGGCCGGACACCGTGCCGCCGGGGCGCAAATGCCGCTCGCCGGCATTGAGCCGCACGATACAGCCGCCGGGAAACACGTCGATCGCCTCATAGGCGGCGGAACTCTCATTGAGTTGCGGAAAGACGCTCTCCATCAACACGTTGATCTGCACTGCGGTCAGCACCGGCTTGAGATTGGTCTGGGCGGGCATGTCGGTCTCTCGTTCTGCGCATGCTTGTATGGGGGCAGCCGGGCGTTTCTGGCAACATATACATCGCCCTGGCGCAAGCGATGGGTGTTGGACGAAACCCGATCCGATATTAGATACTCTGCCAACACGATCGGAGTCGCGGAGACCTTAGCCATGGCCGAAATCCTTGCCATCAAGCCTGCTGCCGCCGAAGAGGGCCCGGTCACGACAAGGCTGGACAAGGGCGTGCTGCGCCTGACGCTTGCCAATCCGCCCGCCAACGCCTTGTCGCTGGCGGTCATGGCGGCGCTGACGGCGGAACTCGACCGCGCCAGGGCCGACAAGGCCGTTCGTGTCATCGTACTCTCGGCGGACGGCAAGGTGTTCTGCGCCGGCCATGACCTCAAGGAAATGACCGCGCGGCGCGCCGACGCCGATCGCGGCAAGGCCTTCTTCGAAGAGACCTTTGCCGCTTGCGCCACGCTGATGCAGACGATCGTGCGCCACCCCCTGCCTGTCATCGCCGAGGTGGATGGCCTGGCGACAGCCGCCGGCCTGCAACTGGTCGCGAGCTGCGACCTGGCCATCGCCTCGCATGAGGCGACCTTCTGCACGCCGGGCGTCAACATCGGCCTGTTCTGTTCGACGCCGATGGTGGCGCTGTCGCGCAACGTCTCGCGCAAGCAGGCGATGGAGATGCTGTTGACCGGTGAGACGATCGATGCGGCAACGGCCAAGGAATTCGGCCTCGTCAACCGCGTCGTGCCGCGTGAGTACCTGAATCAGATTGTCACCAAATACGCGCAAACCATTGCGTCCAAATCGTCCTTGGTCGTGAAGACCGGCAAGGAAGCCTTTTACGCGCAGGCCGAAATGGGGCTGGCGGATGCCTATGCCTATACCGGCCGCGTCATGGTCGAGAACATGCTGGCGCGGGACGCGGAAGAGGGCATCGGCGCCTTCATCGGCAAGCGCAAGCCGGAATGGACGGACGAATAGGACGGGAGCATGGAACCGCGCATCTCCATCATCACCATCGCCACCGACGATCTCGATCGCGCGGTGCGTTTCTACGAGGCGATGGGCCTGAAACGTCATGCCGGGATCACCGATGGTGTCGCCTTCTTCCAGATGGGCGGCGCCATCCTCGGCCTGTTCCCGCGCGCCAGCGCCGAGGAGGATTCCGGCGTCGCCTTCACCAAGGCGCCGTCAGCGGTCTACCTCGCCTACAACACTCGCTCCGATGCCGAAGTCGACGAGGTGCTCGCCATGGCTGAACAGGCCGGCGGCAAGATCGTCAAGCCGGCAGGCCGCGCGTTCTGGGGCGGCTGGTACGGCTATTTCGCCGATGCCGATGGACATGTCTGGGAAGTGGCGCACAATCCGGCCTTTCCAATCGCGGAAGACGGCACGATTTCGCTGCCCGAATGATGCAGCCCCGGCGATGCTGACCAAGTGATGGCCCACCGCAAGCAGCTGACGCGGCTGAAGGCACCCTATCTCAAACGCATCCTGCTCGACCCCGAGCGCGTGAACGATTGGGAAAAATACCCGTGGAACCTGCCGCTGTTTCGCGGCCACGCCTTCGAACTCGAATTCACCACGCCGATCACCATCATCGTTGGCGAGAACGGCACCGGCAAATCCACCTTGCTCGAGGCGATCGGGGCGCTGGCCGGTTACGACGAGGCCGGCGGCGGCAAGGGTTACCGGCCGGTCGACCATTCCAGCGCCATCGACAAGAGTGGCGCCGCGCTGGCGAACACGTTCCGTGGCCATTGGCTGCCGAAGGTCACCGCCGGCTGGTTCTTCCGCGCCGAATCCTTCTATTCCGTCGCCCGCTATCTCGATCAGGCGGCGCTGGAAGACCCGTTCGGGCCGCCTCCGCCTGACTTTCTCTCCTGGTCGCATGGCGAGGGGTTTATCCGTTTCTTCGAGGAACGCTGCCGCAGGCAAGGCATCTACATACTCGACGAGCCTGAAAGCGCGCTGTCGCCTTCGCGCCAGATCGAACTGCTCAAGATGCTGCGGCGCATGGACCAGTCGGGCACCGCGCAAGTGATCATGGCGACGCACTCGCCGCTGCTGATGGCCTGTCCCGGCGCGCGGCTGTTCCGCATCAGCAGGTTCGGGCTTGAGCCCGCCGACTTTCGCGATACGGACCATTTCCGCATGCTGCGCGATTTCAGCAATGACCCGGATGGTTTTCTCACCGAGGCGTTGTATGAGGACGAGGCATGAATCACGATAGCTACGACAACACCTACATCGGCGGCATCCTCAATTCGGTGAAGACCATCGCCATGGTCGGGGCGTCGGCCAATGACGTCAGGCCGAGCTATTTCGTGTTGAAATACCTGCTGGCCAAGGGTTTTTCGGTGTTCCCGATCAATCCCGGCCAGGCCGGCAAGGAAATCCTCGGCCGGATGACCTATGCCAGGCTGGCCGACATTCCAGAGCCGATCGACATGGTCGACATCTTTCGAGCGCCATCGGCGGTGCCGGGCATCGTCGACGAGGCGTTGCGGCTCGTTCCCTTGCCGAAAGTGATCTGGATGCAGCTTGGCGTGCGCCATGACGAGGCAGCCGCGCGCGCCGAGGCTGCCGGCATCAAGGTGGTGATGAACCGCTGCCCCAAGATCGAGTACGGCAAGCTCTCCGGCGAGATCGGCTGGACCGGGGTCAATTCCGGGGTGCTGTCGTCGAAGAAGCCGCTGATGCGCCAGGGCTTCCAGAGTTTTGGCGTCCGCCAGAAATAGGCGACAGGCAAAAGCGCAAAATTATTCCGGCAAAAGCCGTATTTCCCTTCGGCTTGGTCGAAGGTCCCACGCCAAAGGGTATTTTCTTCTTTGCATTCCGGGCCGGGCTTCGCCAAGAATGCCCGGCGATTTTCAGAAGGTTTTTTAGGGAGGTTTCCGTGACCCGTACGCCCGGTTTCAATACGCTCGCCGTCCATGCCGGCGCCAAGCCCGATCCGGCCACCGGCGCGCGCGCCACGCCGATCTACCAGACCACGTCCTTCGTCTTCGACGATGCCGACCATGCCGCCTCTCTCTTCGGCCTGAAGGCCTTCGGCAACATCTACACCCGCATCATGAACCCGACGCAGGCGGTGCTTGAAGAGCGCGTCGCCGCACTCGAAGGCGGCACGGCTGCCCTTGCTGTGGCATCCGGCCACGCCGCGCAGGTGATCGTGTTCCACAATCTGATGCAGCCGGGCGACAATTTCGTCGCCGCCAACAAGCTTTACGGCGGTTCGATCAACCAGTTCGGGCACGCCTTCAAGAATTATGGCTGGGAGGTGCGCTGGGCCGACACCAATGACGTCTCGACCTTCGAAAGCCAGATCGACGACAGGACCAAGGCGATCTTCATCGAGAGCCTGGCCAATCCTGGCGGCACCTTCGTCGATATCGAGAAGATCGGCGACATCGCCCGCAAGCACGGCCTGCCATTGATCGTCGACAATACGCTGGCTTCGCCCTACCTCATCCGCCCGATCGAGCACGGCGCGGATATCGTCGTCCATTCGCTGACCAAGTTCATCGGCGGGCACGGCAATTCGATCGGTGGCGTCATTGTCGACGGCGGCACTTTCGACTGGTCGAAATCGGGCAAGTACCCGATGCTGTCGGAACCGCGCCCCGAATATGGCGGCCTCGTGCTGCATGAGACCTTCGGCAATTTCGCTTTCGCCATTGCTGCCCGCGTGCTCGGCCTGCGCGATCTCGGCCCGGCGATCTCGCCGTTCAACGCCTTCCTCATCCTGACCGGCCTCGAAACCTTGCCGCTGCGCATGCAGCGCCACTGCGACAACGCGATCACGGTCGCAGGCTGGCTGTCGAACCACCCCAAGGTCGCCTGGGTGAACTATCCCGGCCTGCCCGGTGACAAGAACAACGCCTTGCAGAAGAAATATTCGCCGCTGGGCTCCGGCGCCGTGTTCACCTTCGGCCTCAAGGGCGGCTACGAGGCGGGCATCAAATTCGTCGAGGCGCTCGAACTCTTCTCGCATCTGGCCAATGTCGGCG
>NZ_RZSJ01000458.1:0-5169 GCF_003998025.1 Mesorhizobium sp. M8A.F.Ca.ET.021.01.1.1 | reverse complement strand
GCCGAACACCGGCCGCGCCTCTACATCACCAACTCCGCCATTCACAATCCGACGGGGGCGATCCTGTCTCCGGTGACGGCCCATCGTCTGCTCAAACTGGCCGACCAGTCGGGCCTGACCATCGTCGAGGACGACATCTTCGCCGATTTCGAACATGCCCCTGCCCCCAGGCTGGCGGCGTTCGACGGCCTTAGCCGCGTTGTCCAGATCGGCAGTTTCTCCAAGACGCTGTCGGCGTCGGTCCGCTGCGGCTTCATCGCCGCCCCCCGCGACTGGATCGAGGGCCTGGCCGACCTCAAGATCGCCACGACTTTCGGCGGCGGACGGCTGGCGGCCGAACTTGTGCTGACGTTGCTGAAGGACGGCAGCTACCGCAAGCACATGGATTTGCTGCGCGCGCGCCTCTCGCGTGCCATGGGCGAGACCAGCGCCCGGCTGAAGGCGATCGGCATCACGCCCTGGATCGACCAACCGGCCGGGCTGTTCCTGTGGTGCGGCCTGCCGGACCGGGTAGACGCGGCCGACGTCGCCCGCCGCGCGCTCGCCGACAACATCGTTCTGGCACCCGGCAATGCGTTCAGCCTGTCGCAGTCAGCCAGCCGCTTCCTGCGCTTCAACGTTGCCCAATGCGCGGACGAGCGGATTTTCAAGACGCTCGAAACGGCAATGTCTCGCTGATCGGTCAGCGACCCGCACAGACTTCCCGCACGCAGTCCCGCAGCCAGCGTTGCGCCGGATCCGCCTCGAGGCGCGGATGCCAGAGCATCGAGATGGTGACGTCCACGGTAGCGACCGGCGGCGCAAAACTGTGCATGCCGGCACGCGCTCCTGCCGTATGCCGCTCGGGCACGCTGGCGATCAGATCCGAGGCCCGGGCCATGGCAAGTGCCGCCGAAAAACCTGAGACCATGCACACGACCCTCCGCTGCAAGCCAATCATGCCCAGGGCCTCGTCGATCGGTCCCTTCTCGCGGCCGCGTCGCGAGACGCTGATGTGCCGGCCAGCCGCATAGCGCTCGGGCGTCACCTTGCCCTCGGCCAGGGGATGGCCGGCTCGCACGGCACCGATAAAGCGGTCGCGAAACAGGGCCTGGATGCGAACCTCGGGTCCGGTCTCGCCGGCAACGCCGATTTCCAGGTCGATCGCCGCTTCGCGCAGCGACATCGCATCCTTGTCGGACTTCGGTGCGAAACGCAGCCGCACCCCTGGCGCATCGGCCTCGGTGCGGGCGACGAGGCGAGGCCCGAACTCCTCGACGAAGCTTTCGTTGGTGCGCAATGTGAAGATCCGGTCCAGGCTCCGGGGATCAAGCAACTCGGTCGGGCGCAGGAGCACCTCCGCGTCCTGGACGACACGGCCGACCTGTCGCCGCAATTCCTCCGCACGCGGCGTCGCCACCAGGCCGCGCCCGGCGCGCACCAGCAGAGGATCGCCCGTTGCCTCGCGCAGCCGCGCCAGCGTCCGGCTCATCGCCGAGGGGCTGAGCCGCAGCCGGCGCGCCGCGCGCGCCACGCTGCCTTCGGCCAGCAGGACGTCGAGGGCAAAGAGGAGATTGAGATCGGGCGATGTCATGGATCGATCATAGCATATGATATGGCGTCCGATGCACGAATAAGATGCAAATGCTGCGCCTTCCGCCGCATCGGACACAAGACTAGATCTCCGACAGCTCCGGTTCCGGAGCAGACAGAAAGGAGATCGCCTTGGCAGTCGTTGAGCAAAATCGGGAACTGATATCGGCGCCGCGACAGGCCCAGTCCGCTGGCCTGGCGCTGGTGAGCCTGTCGCTCGCCACGCTGCTATCGTCACTGGGAACCAGCATTGCCAGCGTCGGCCTGCCTTCGCTGATGCAAGCCTTCGATGCATCGTTCCAGGCCGTGCAATGGGTGGTTCTCGCCTATCTGCTCGCCATCACCACGCTGATCGTCGGCGCCGGACGGCTGGCCGACATGTTCGGGCGTCGGCCTTTGCTGCTTTGTGGCATCGCGCTGTTCACGCTGGCATCGGTGGTCTGCGGACTGGCACCGACACTCTGGCTGCTGATCGCGGCGCGCGCCGTGCAGGGACTTGGCGCCGCGCTGATGATGGCGCTGACACTGGCCTTCGTCGCGGAAACCGTAAGCAAGGAGCGAACCGGCAGCGCCATGGGCCTGCTCGGCGCCATGTCCGCGATCGGCACGACCCTCGGGCCTTCGCTTGGTGGCTTGTTGATCGCCGGCCTCGGCTGGCGGCCAATCTTTCTTGTCAATGTGCCGCTGGGTCTTCTGACCTTCGCTCTCGCCTGGCGTGCCTTGCCGGCGCGAGGCGGAACAATGGAGGCCGGTCGAGGCACGTTTGACGTCACGGGCACCGCCCTGCTGGCCCTTACCTTGGGCGCCTATGCCCTGGCATTGACGCTTGGCCGAGGCAATTTCGGCGTGCTCAATCTGGGCCTGCTGGTCGCGGCCGGTATCGGCGTCATCGTGTTCGCCATCGCTCAGGCGAAAGCGAAGGCGCCCCTCGTCCAACTCGACCGCTTCCGCGACCCGCGGCTGAGCGCCGGCCTCGCCATGAGTCTCATCGTCGCCACGGTGATGATGGCAACCCTGGTGGTTGCTCCGTTCTACCTGTCGCGCGGGCTGGGATTGAATGCCGCGATGGTTGGAATGGTGCTTTCGACAGGGCCGCTTGTCTCGACCCTGTCGGCGCTGCTGGCCGGCCGGCTGACCGATCGCTTCGGTGCCCACGGGATGATGGTCGCCGGCCTGCTCTGCCTCGTAACGGGAACGTGCCTCCTGTCGCTTGCCCTGACCAGGCTCGGCATTGCCAGCTACGTCGCTCCAATCACCGTCACCTGCTTCGGCTACGCCCTGTTCCAGACCGCCAACAACGCGGCCGTCATGGGCGGTGTAAGTGCAAACGAACGTGGCGTCGTTTCCGGTCTGCTCAACCTGTCGCGCAATCTTGGTCTCATCACTGGCGCATCGCTAATGGGTGCCATATTCGCGATCGCATCGAGTGATGCACAGCAAGGGATCGGGCAGCAGCTCTTGAGTTCCGCGGCGGCGGCCCAAGGCATGCAGATCACCTTCCGGGCAGCCACGGCCCTGGCCCTGGCCGCGCTGGTCCTTGCGGTGCTCTCCGCCCGCGCCGACCGCCGAGCGGAACCCAACCGGCGTTGAACCGCAATCGTTTGACCGCTCGCCTTCGCCGCCCCTCCTTCACGACCTTCATCCTGCCCATGTGGGTGATGGCCATGCGCATCGTCTTTGCCGGAACTGTTACGGCCAATGAAATGACGCGAGGGGCCTGGCGGACCGCCGTTCAGGCCCCTGCCCGTTTGCGGCGTTCGTAAAGCATGACGAGCGTTTCAGCCATCAGCGCCGGCTTTTCCTCGCCTTCGATCTCGACCGTGTTGGCTGCCTTCATCAGATATTGGCCTGGGCCACGGTCTTCCATGGAAAGCAGCGTCGTGCGCAGGCGGATGCGCGCGCCGACCCTGACCGGCGCCAGGAAACGCACCTTGTCGAAACCATAGTTGAAGGCGGCCTGCGTATTCTCGGGCACGATGCCCATTTCGAGGGCCAGCGCGCCGATGATCGACAACGTCAGATAGCCATGCGCGATCGTGGTGCGGAACGGGCTTTGCCGCCGCGCCCGTTCAGGATCGACGTGGATCCATTGATGGTCGCCGGTGCATTCGGCGAACTGGTTGATGCGGTTCTGGTCGACCGTGGTCCATTCCGAGACGCCGAGTTCCTGTCCGGACATCGTTCTCAGCTGTTCGTAGGTTGGCGGCGTTTTAGGCCGTACTTCCGTCATTCCTGCTTTCCCGATCGCTTCCAGAGCTTCCGGACCACGAACCGGCGGCCTCTGTCAATTCGTTCCGCGCAAAACCGTTCCGCCGGATTCGAACACACTCGTGCCATGGCTTGCCACGCAATGGCAGGCCCGAACCGGACTTTTTGACCTTCCAGCTTGCCGGGAGCTTATGCCGTGGCGCTAATGCAACTATGTGCAAGGTTGCGGAATCGCGAACCGGCGTGCCGGATAGAGGGCGAAACGACAGCCGATGGGATTCACTTCTGCCCGTAGCCGGCGCGGACCTCCTCCATCGCCTCCTTGATGCGCGCGCGCAGTATGTCGATCGATTCGGTGCCTGATTTCCTGGCCAGTTCAGCCACTTCACCAGCGTTCTTGAGCGCGGCCTCGAAGGATTTTCTGGCAAACTCCGTCTGCTTGGCCATCAGTTCCTGCGGATTGCCCGGTGCGCGGTAGCTCTGCGCCATGTCGGCGACCTCCCGCAACGTGTCCTGCAGCATTTCGCGCTGCCTTGACATCAGCGAGGTTGCCCCGGCCGCACTGGTCCGTGCCGCCTTCTCCAGTGCCTCGAGGTTCTTGCGATGATGGGCAAGGATCGCCTCGACATCGACGTTGGGCACCTTCAGGTCACGGCCGAATCTGCCGAACATCTCCATGAAGGAATCGGATTCTGCTTGTCTGGCCATGACTGTCTTCTCCCCTTTGCCGCGGTTGCGGACGCCCTCGACGGGAGAATAGCACTCGAACGCCGTGTGTCCATTTCGAACGCACGCCTGGCGATCGATACGGATCAATTGACCGGGAGCAGCAACTCGATCGTATAGAGCACGATGCCAGCCAGCCCGCCGATGATCATGCCGTTGAAGCGGATATATTGCAGGTCCCTGCCGATGTTCATCTCGATCAGGCGTGTCAGTTGCGCCAGGTCCCAGCGCTTGACCTGGTCGGCGATGAATTTCGACACGCCGCTCTTCTGGCTTTCCACGAATGAGGCCAGCGCCACCACGAATCCTTGGTTCATGTCGGCCCGGATCTGGGCATCGCCGGCAAGATGGCGGCCGACTTCGACGAACATGTTGGCGAGATGCTCCCGGACCAGCGAATTCGGCGCCTTGGCATCCTGCTCGATGAACAGGCTGAGGCTCTCCCACATGTCGCCGGCCAGCGCCCTGACTTCGGGTCTGGCGAGAAAATCGCGCTTCATTTTCTCCGCTCGCTTGGCATATTGCTTGGACGTGCGCAGCCGCTCGACGAAACTTTGCGCGAAACGGTCGAATTCGGCGCGCATCGGGTGGTCGGGATCGGCACGCACTTCGTCCAGCAGGGAGCCCGCCGAGGCGACGATCTTCTTCAGGCGGTAGGCATCG
>NZ_RZSJ01000457.1:0-5177 GCF_003998025.1 Mesorhizobium sp. M8A.F.Ca.ET.021.01.1.1 | reverse complement strand
CCCAAGGCGCTGGCAATTGCCGTCACCGACACGGGCATTGGCATTCCGGAGGACAAGCAAAAGCTGATCTTCGAGGCGTTTCAACAGGCCGACGGGACCACCAGCCGCAAATATGGCGGCACCGGCCTCGGCCTCTCGATCAGCCGGGAAATCGCCCGCCTCCTCGGCGGCGAGTTGCGTGTCGAAAGCCAGCCTGGAACGGGATCGACCTTCACGCTTGTCATTCCCTTCGATGGTCCCCGCAGCAGCAGTCTTGCACCGCAGATCGAGCTTTCGCCGGCTGCCGGGTCCGTTGCGGCTACCAGCACGGCGGGAACGCCAGAACTCGCCGACGATCGTGATTCGATCGACCCGTCGGACAGGGTGGTGCTGATCGTGGAGGACGACCCCACTTTTGGCGGGCTGCTGCTTGGTCTTGCCCGATCGGCGGGGTTGAAAGGCGTGCTTTCCACGGCGGGCTCGGGAACGCTGGCTCTTACACGCAAGCTCATGCCCGATGCGATCACCCTCGATCTCGGCCTTTCGGACATTGATGGCTGGGTCCTTTTCGACCTTTTGCGGCATGATCCGAAGACCAGGAACATACCTATCCACGTTATCTCCGGCGCCGAGGACATCGAGCTTCTCACGCGCCGTGGCGCCGCAAGCGTTTCCAGCAAGCCGGTGTCCGCTGGCGAGCTTACGCGTGTCTTCGACGACATTCAGTCGAGGACGCTCAGGATACAACGCAAGGTGCTGGTCGCCGATCCAGATTCCGAGCGTCGTCTGGCGCTGGTCGAAGCCATTCGCGATGGCGTCACGTCGGTCACCGCCATCGGCCGGGTTGCGGCTAACGCGGACGGGAACGGTATCGCCGGCTATGACGCCGTGGTGTTCGGGTTTGGCCGTTCGGCCAAGGACAACGCCCAGATGCTCGACGAGATCATGTCTCAGTTCGGCGATTCTGTACCGCGCCTGCTGTTCTTCACGCCCCATCCAGATGCCTTTCAGCAGCAGGTCGCCTTGCATCCGCCCCTCAGCGACGTTCCGCGTGCCGACAACTTTGCCCAGCTTGGCTTGTTGATGTCCGCGGCTCTTCCAGGCGACAGGGCCGACAAGGAGATCTCTGCGTCCGAGCAACTCGACAACGCCGACCTGGCTGGGGCCAGGGTTCTCATCGTCGACGATGACATTCGCAACATCTATTCGCTGACCAGCGTGCTGGAGACCTACGGTATCGAGGTCCAGCATGCCGAGCGGGGGCGCGACGGCATAGCCATGCTTGAAGAGGCGCCGGACGTCGATGTCGCCCTGATCGATATCATGATGCCCGAGATGGATGGGTACGAGACGATGCGCAGGATCCGCTCACAGCCAAAGATCGCGCACATTCCCCTGATTTCCGTCACAGCCAAAGCGATGAAAGGAGATCGCCAGAAATGTCTGGACGCCGGCGCGTCCGACTACATCGCCAAGCCCGTCGATCTCGACCTGCTCCTGGCCCTGCTGCGGGTTTGGGTCGGCCGCTCGCGCTCGCGCGCGGGGCCATTCAAGGCAGACGATGACGACCGCAATCTGGTTACGCCTCGGCAGATTTAGCCCATGGCCGCGATGGAAGCAGATAACAACGAACTATTCGAAAAGTCGCTGCCGGTTCGCGTTCTCGCTGTCGACGACGACGAGCGAAATCTCCTTGCCATAGAGGAGGTCCTTGACGGAGTGGGGCAAGTGATTTGCGCCAAGTCGGGCGAAGAAGCGCTGCGCTTTCTGCTCAAGGAAGACTTCGCCGTCATTCTGCTGGATGTGCTGATGCCCGGTCTCGACGGTTACGAAACCGCTTCGCTGATCCGGAGGCGCGAGCGTTCGAACAACACACCGATCATCTTCCTGACCGCCATCAACAAGGAAGAAGCGCATATGTTGCGCGGCTATGATGCCGGCGCGGTGGATTACCTGTTCAAGCCATTCGACCCGGTGATGCTGCGGTCCAAGGTCATGGTTTTCGTCGATCTCTATGAAAAGACGAGGGAAATCGAACGGACTGCGGCTCGGGAGCAACTGCTGCTTGAACGGGCGCTGAAGGCGACGTCCGACAAACTCGATGCCGAGCGGGCGCTGCGGCATTCCGAGGCCCGGCAGGAGACGATCCTCGCTTCGCTGCCGATTTGCTTTCACGCCCGCGCGGCGCAGGCGCCATACGCGGCGAGCTATGTTTCCAAAGGGGTCGAGCGGTTAACGGGATTTTCTCCGGACCGTTTCATCGCGGATCCCGATTTCGGCATCGGCCGGGTCCATCCCGCTGATCGGGACGCGGTGACAAGATCGCTTTCGGCTGCCCACGAGACAGGCTCTTATGCTTGCGAGTTCCGCTGGCGGTGCGCCAATGAGGAATACCGTATATTCTTCGACCAAGGTGTGGTCGCCAGGAATGGCGCCGGGCTCGAACTGCTGGGCACCATGCAGGACATTACCGAGCAGCGCCATCTGGAAGGCCAATTGCTGCAATCGCAGCGGCTCGATGCAATTGGCAAGCTGACCGGCGGACTTGCCCACGATTTCAACAACCTGCTTGCGGCGATCCTCTCCGGGCTGAGCCTGCTCGAAAGGCAAGTGACGCTCGACGGCAAGGCGGCCCAGGTTCTCGACATGACGCGCCGCTCCGCTTCCCAGGGCAAGGATCTCATCCAGCGCATGCTCGCCTTTTCAAGGCGCCAGGAATTGAAGCCGGTTGCCGTGCGCATGTCGAGCCTGGGAGACACGATGACCGGCCTGGTGGCGCCGATCCTGGGCGGTTTGGTGCGCTTCGACTGGCACGTTGGTGACGACATATGGCCGGTGCATGCGGATCCGGCACAGCTCGAGCTTGCCTTGATGAACCTGGTCTTCAATGCCCGCGACGCGATGCCTTCGGGAGGGACAATCTCCGTCAGGGCCGACAATCGCAGCATCGGCCACACCGGCCAGGGGCTTGGCGCGGGCGACTATGTCAGGCTTGCGGTCGAGGACACCGGGACAGGTATCGCCGCGGATCTGATCAGCAAAGTGATCGAGCCGTTCTTCACGACAAAACCGATCGGCAAGGGCACGGGCCTTGGCCTCAGCACTGTCTATGGTTTCGCCAAGCAGTCTGGTGGCACGCTCAGGATAGACAGCGAAGTTGGCCACGGCACCACCATGGAGCTTTGGTTGCCCCGCTCACGCGGGACGCAAGACGCCGCCAAGGATGAGCCTGTTTTCGAATCCGGTAGCGTCACGAATTCCGGCGCGGGTCTCCCGGCGACGGCCGAGGAACAGTTGCCGACTGTTCTGCTCGTCGATGACAGTCAGTCCCTGCGGGAGTTGACGGCGATGTCGCTGCGGCAATCAGGTTTCGACGTGACGGCGTTTTCCGGCGGCGCCCAGGCACTGGCCGCCATCGAAAGGGAACCGGAGCGCTTCGACGTCATCGTAACCGACTTCGCCATGCCGCTCATTTCGGGCATCGACGTCATCCGCTTCGCCCGCAGCCTGCGCGCGGATTGGCCAGCGCTCATCGTCACGGGCTACGCCGATGCCGAGAAGATCTCGGATCGCCCTCCCGACGTGGCGTTGATAAGCAAACCTTTCGAAGATGCCCATCTGGTTGCAGCCATTCGATCGGCTTCGCGTCGCCGCTGATATTTTGCTTCCCCGGCAGCCGCACCTGTCGTCGGCCGTCTCCGCAGGGCGCCTAGCCACCTTCCAATTTCTCGCACCAGCTGCCGAGTTGCGCACGCCCGTTAACCATTCGTTAACCATTAGCCCCCTAGCGTTTACCTCTCAGTAAGGATTCGCTGGCCGTGACCTTTGCCGCCCCCGTCGAAACAAAATCCATTCGCTTCCGCGCCCGTTCGTTCGTGGCGTTCACGCTCACCCCGGAGGCGCCGATCGGGGCTTGGCTGGAGGGGCTGGATCACTGGATCGGCAATTCGCCGGGCTATTTTGCCGGGCGGCCGGTGGTGCTCGATCTCAATGTGCTGAAGCCCGAGGTCGCCGACATCGCGCTGCTGGTGGCGTCGCTCGGCGCGCGCGGCATCCGGGTCTATGCGATCGAGCTCGAAGGGGCTTCGCTCGGGCTCGACCTGCCGCCGCTGCTCTCCGGCGCCAAGGAGGCGACTTCGGACGGCCTGCTTCCCGGCCGCAAGGGCAAAGCGGAGGCGGCTGATGAGGCCGGCAAGCTGGAAACGGTGTTTTCGGATCGCGGCAAGGACGCCGGCAAGCCCGGCGAGGGCAAGGCCGCCGAAATTAAAGCCGAGGCCGGCAAGGGCAAGGCGGTCAAGGCGGCGGAAGCCGGCGCGACTGACGCGGTCCAGGCCGGCACGCTGATGGTCAAGTCGCCGATCCGCTCGGGCCAGTCGATCTTCCATCCGCATGGCGATGTCATCGTGCTGGGCTCGGTGGCGTCCGGCTCGGAGATCATCGCGGCGGGCTCGATCCATGTCTATGGCACGCTGCGCGGCCGCGCCATCGCCGGCTCGCAAGGCAACCGGTCGGCGCGCATCTTCTGCCGCAGGAACGAGGCGGAGCTGATCTCGGTCGATGGCTGGTACACGACGGCGGAAGAGATGGAAGGCGTCTCGCGCGGCAAGGCGGTGCAGGCCTTTCTCGAAGGCGACATGCTCGCCGTCGTGCCGCTGAACTAGGGCCGAGGGATGCTGGCGCCCGGCTTCACGCTTCCGGCCCGGACAGACGCCGAGGCACCATCGCCGCGCGCAAGCTTCGGACCGGTTTCGGATGGCATGATGGCAGGCTCTGACAACAGCCGTGCGGCGCACGGCGCAACAAACGACAACAGGCAACGGAGGCTTTTTCCATGGGCAAGGTAGTGGTCGTCACATCGGGCAAGGGGGGCGTCGGCAAGACCACCTCGACGGCCGCGCTGGGTGCCGCGGTCGCCAAGACCGGCAAGAAGGTGGCGCTGGTCGATTTCGACGTCGGCCTGCGCAACCTCGACCTGATCATGGGCGCCGAGCGGCGCGTCGTGTTCGACCTCGTCAACGTCATCCAGGGCACGGCCAAGCTGTCGCAGGCGCTGATCCGCGACAAGCGCGTCGACACGCTGTTCCTGCTGCCGGCCTCGCAGACGCGCGACAAGGACGCGCTGACGGAAGACGGCGTCGGCGAGGTGATCGACAAGCTGCGCTCGGTCTTCGACTATGTCTTCTGCGACAGCCCGGCCG
>NZ_RZSJ01000456.1:0-5191 GCF_003998025.1 Mesorhizobium sp. M8A.F.Ca.ET.021.01.1.1 | reverse complement strand
GTTCTGGGTGGCGGCCTTGGTGCCGCCGCCGAGACCGCCAACATCTGGGTGCGCGCCGACGGCTCGAACTTCATGCCGAGGATCGTCGACGCCTTCAACAAGGCGAACAAGGACCAGGTCAAGCTCGACATCATCCCCAATGCCGAGATCATCCCGAAATATGGCGCGGCCGCCGCTGGCGGCACGGCGCCCGACGCGCTGTCGCTCGACCTGATCTACACCCCGTCCTTCGCCGCCGCGGGCCAGCTCGAGGACATCACCGACTGGGCCAAGTCCCTGCCCTATTTCGCCAGCCTGTCGCCGGCGCATGTGAAGACCGGCACCTACAAGGACCATATTTACGGCCTGCCCTTCTCGGCCGACGCCTCGGTGCTGATCTGGAACAAGAAGCTGTTCAAGCAGGCCGGCCTCGACCCCGAGAAAGGTCCCACCAACTGGGCCGAGATCGAAGCCGACGCCGAGAAGGTCAACGCGCTTGGCGGCAACATCAAGGGCTTTTATTTCTCCGGCAATTGCGGCGGCTGCAACATCTTCACCTTCACGCCGCTGATCTGGGCCTCTGGCGGCGACATCCTGTCGGAGGACGGCTCCAAGGCGACGCTGGACAGCCCGCAGCTGCGTGGCGCCATCGATCTCTACCGCTCCATGGTCAAGAAGGACCTGGTGCCGGCGGGCGCGCAGACCGACACCGGCGCCAATTTCTTCGCCGCCTTCGCCGCCGGCAATATCGGCATCTCGCCCTCTGGCGCCTTTGCCATCGGCGCGCTCAACACGCAGTATCCCAATGTCGACTACGGCATCACCTTCCTGCCGGGCAAGGATGGCAACTGGTCGTCCTTTGCCGGCGGCGACAATTTCGTCGTCACCAAGGGCACCAAGAAGCTCGCCGTGGTGAAGGCGTTCCTGGACTTCGCCTATTCGCTCGAGGGCCAGACCATCCTCGCCAAATACGGCAGCCTGCCGGTGCGCGGCGACATCGCCAAGGACGCGCTCAAGGATCTCGATCCGCGCTACCAGATCGCCGCCGAGGCGATGGCGAAGGGCAAGACGCCCTACTCGGTGGTGTTCAACGATTTGATCAACTCCGCCAACGGCCCATGGACGCAGATGATCAACGAGGTGTTCTTCGGCGACGACGTCGATGGCGCGATCGCCAACGCCCAGGAAACCATGCAGTCGATCATCGACCAGGCGCCGCAGAAATAGGCGCCTGTCCGGCCGCCCGCCTGTCTCCCTGGGCGGGCGGCCGGAAATTGTTTTGGTTCAAATGGCAGGGCTATCGCGTTGAGAAGACTCGGTTGCATCTCCGCTTCGGAGCGTCGGAGGGTTGGTTCTCCCTTCTCCCCTTGTGGGAGAAGGTGGCCTCGCGAAGCGAGGTCGGATGAGGGGTGCTCCAGCTTGGCAACAAGTTCGAAATCGCACCTGCCTCATTGCTTGGCGCACCCCTCAACCGTCTCGGCGCTGCGCGCCGATCCACCTTCTCCCACAAGGGGAGAAGGAAGAACGAGCACCCAGCCATGACCACTATCACATCCACCGCCCCGCCCCGCACCCGCAAACTCGTCGGCGCCTGGCGTCGGCAATGGATCGGCCTGCTCTATGTCGCGCCGGCGATCGCGCTGGTCATGCTGTTCTTCGTCATCCCGCTCGGCATGACGGCGTGGATGTCGCTGCACAATTGGCCGCTGATGGGCGAGCATTCCTTCATAGGCCTCGGTAATTACTGGGCAATCCTGCGCGATGCCAGGTTCTGGAACGCGCTGAAATTCACCGGTTTCTACACGCTGGTCGTCACCATCGCTATCTTCGCCGTCGCCTTTCCGCTGGCGATCTTCATCGAGCGGCCGCGCCCGTTCACCAATGTCTACCGCACCATGTTCTTCATGCCGGCGGTGGTCGGCTTTGCCTCGGCGAGCCTGCTCTGGTCGTGGCTGCTCAACGTCGATTCCGGCCTGTTCAGCCCCGCCGCCTACGACCTCGGCCTGATCGACAGGAAGTTCAACCTGCTCGCCACCTTCCAGCCGGCCTTCTGGTCGATCATCGCCATGGTGGTGTGGAAAGTCGCCGGCTTCACCATGATCATCCTGATGACCGGCCTGCAATCGATCCCGCAGGACCTGCAGGAGGCCGCCGTCATCGACGGCGCCGGGCCGTTCGCAAGGTTCCGGGCGATCACCTTGCCGCTGATGCGCCGCACGCTGGCGCTGGCGCTGATCCTGTCGGTGGCCGGCTCGATCCTCGCCTTCGACCAGTTCTACATCATCCTGCGCGGCGGCCCGCGTAACCAGACGCTGACGGCGGTCTACTGGATCTTCAACCAGTCGTTCGTGTCGTTCAAGCTCGGCTATGGCGCGGCGCTGTCGATGGTGCTGCTGGTCATTCTGGTGGCGCTCAGCCTCGTCCAGCTCTGGCTGCTGCGCAAGCCCGAGGGGCTCGACTGATGGCGCAGGCGATATCAGCCAGAGGCAAGCTCGCCGCCCGCCTCGCCAGGCACTCCACCGGCATCATCGCCTCGGTGCTGTTCGTGGCGCCGATCGTGTGGACGGTGCTGTCGGCCTTCAAGCCGGCGCAGGAGGCGCGCCTGCCGCCGCTGCCGCCCTGGCCGACCACGGGCTTCTCGCTCGAGAACTATCAAACGCTGAACAGTTTCGGCGACGGCCTGTGGGTCTCGGCGCAGAACAGCATCTATGTCTCGGTGATGACCGTCATATTGTCGGTCATCGTCAGCGTGCTCGCCGGTTACGGCTTCTCGCGGTTTCGGTTTCCGTTCAAGGACCTGTTCTTCGTCCTCATCCTGTCGACGATCATGATCCCGTTCCAGTCGATCCTGACGCCGATCTTCCTGGTGCTGACCAAGCTTGGCCTGCACAACACGCTGACCGGGCTGGTCGGCGTCTATGTGACGCTTCAATTGCCGTTCTCGATCTTCATGATGCGCAACGCCTTCGACGCGGTGCCGCGCGAGATCGAGGAGGCCGCTCGCATGGACGGCGCCGGCAACGCCACCATGCTCATAAAGGTGATGCTGCCGCTGGTCTGGCCTGGCGTCGTCACCATCGCGCTGTTTGCCTTCCTTGGCGCCTGGAACGAGTTCCTCGCTGCCCTGGTGCTGATGACCGACCAGTCCAAATTCACGCTGCCGGTGATGATGACCGCGCTTCAGTCGGGCCGCTTCGGCGCCATCGACTGGGGCGCCGTGCAGGCGGGCGTCACCGTGATGATGGTGCCCTGCCTGATCCTGTTCCTGGCTTTGCAGCGCTTCTACATCCGCGGCCTGATGGCCGGGGCCGTCAAGTAATCGATCGAATGGAGTGAGTTCATGACAGCATCGCCATCCCCCCGGCCCGCCACCACAGCCAGGCCCAGGGTCGCCTTCCGCCCGCTGCCGGTGCCGCAGGTCGACGTGCGCGGCTTCTGGGGCGACCGCGCCGAGGCGGTCGCGACGCGCACCGCCGACATCCTTTACGACCGCTGCGTGGAGGCGCGCATGCTGGAGCAGATCGACCCCGACCGCCCCTCGCCCGGCATCGTCATTCCCTTCCATTCGCCGTCGCCCGACGAGGCCGCCTCCCCCGGATTCACCGGGTCGACGGTGACCACGCAGATGTTCTGGGATTCCGATCTCGGCAAGACGATCGAGACCGCGGCCTATTCGCTCTACCGGCGCAAGAATCCCGAGCTGGAGAAGAAGATCGACGCCGTCATCGACATGTATGGCAGACTGCAGCAGGAAGACGGCTATCTCTCCAGCTGGTACCAGCGCATCCAGCCCGGCAAGCGCTGGACCAATCTGCGCGACTGCCACGAGCTTTACTGCGCCGGCCACCTGATCGAGGGCGCGGTCGCCTACTACCAGGCGACCGGCAAGCGCAAGCTGCTCGACATCATGTGCCGCTATGCCGACCATATCGCCTCGGTACTCGGCCCCGAGCCCGGCAAGAAAAAGGGCTATTGCGGCCATGAGGAGATCGAGCTGGCGCTGGTCAAGCTGGCGCGGGTGACCGGCGAGCGGAAGTACATGGAATTGGCCAAATACTTCATCGACCAGCGCGGCCAGCAGCCGCATTATTTCGACGAGGAGGCCCGCGCTCGCGGCGCCGATCCGAAGGCCTATCATTTCAAGACCTATGAATACAGCCAGTCGCACATCCCGGTGCGCGAGCAGGACAAGGTCGTCGGCCATGCGGTGCGGGCCATGTACCTCTACTCTGGCATGGCCGACATCGCCACCGAGTATGGCGACGACACGCTGCGTGTGGCGCTCGACCGGCTGTGGGACGACCTCACCACGAAAAACCTCTACATCACCGGCGGGCTGGGGCCGTCGGCGCACAATGAGGGCTTCACCAGCGACTACGACCTGCCCAACGAAACCGCCTATGCCGAGACCTGCGCCTCGGTCGGGCTGGTGTTCTGGGCCAGCCGCATGCTCGGCATGGGGCCGAACGCCCGCTATGCCGACATGATGGAGCGCGCGCTCTACAATGGCTCGATCTCCGGCCTGTCGCTCGACGGCTCGCTGTTCTTCTACGAGAACCCGCTCGAAAGCCGGGGCAAGCACAACAGATGGAAATGGCACCGCTGCCCCTGCTGCCCGCCCAATATCGGGCGCATGGTCGCCTCTATCGGCAGTTATTTCTACAGCCTGTCCGACGATGCGCTGGCGGTTCACCTCTACGGCGACTCCACCGCCCGCTTCGACATAGCGGGCGTGCCCGTGACGCTGACGCAGGCGAGCCGCTATCCCTGGGACGGCTCGGTCGAGATCACGGTCGAGCCGCAGGCCGCAGTGGAGTTCACGCTGCATCTGCGGGTGCCGGGTTGGAGTTCCGCCGCCAGGCTCGAAATCAACGGCGAGACGATCGACCTCGAGGACGTGACCAGCGACGGCTACGCCGCCATCCGCCGCAGCTGGAAAAAAGGCGACCGTGTCAGGCTCGACCTCGAAATGCCGATCGAGCGGCTCTATGCCAATCCCGAGGTGCGGCAGGATGCCGGCCGCGTCGCGCTGTCGCGCGGGCCGCTGATCTACTGCGTCGAGGCGACCGACAATGACACCAGCCTGCATCGACTGACCCTGCCGCGCGCAGCCGGCATCGAGGCGCATGACGAACCGGACCTGCTCGGCGGCGTGGTGACGCTTGCAGCCACGGCGCAAGCCGATGCCGGCGACGGCTGGCAGGACGGGCTC
>NZ_RZSJ01000455.1:0-5216 GCF_003998025.1 Mesorhizobium sp. M8A.F.Ca.ET.021.01.1.1 | reverse complement strand
GCTCAGCAACCGGTCGAAATCGGTGCCGCCGATATGGATGCCGCGGCTGGCCAGGATGTCGTCCTTGCGGTCGGTCGATCGCGAGCGCTCCGGCGAGACCCGCACGATCGAGAAGTCGGACGTGCCGCCGCCCATGTCGATGATCAGCGCCAGTTCCTCGCGCGTTACCTTCTGCTCGTAGTCGAGCGCCGCGGCAATCGGCTCGAACTGGAAAGCGATGTGCTTGAAACCCTGGGCACGGGCGGCCTTCTCGAGCTCGCCTTGCGCCTTCGCGTCGGCTTGCGCATCGTCATCGACGAATTGCACCGGGCGGCCGAGCACCACGCTTTCTACCACGCCGCCGGCGTCCTCTTCGAGCCGCGTCTTCAGATGGCCGATGAACAGGCCGATAATGTCGATGAAGCCGATCTGGCGCGCCTTGATACGCGTCTTCTCATGGGCGAGCGAACTGCCGAGCACGCTCTTCAGCGAGCGCATTAGGCGGCCTTCGATGCTGTCGGTATAATCGCCGATCGCGCGACGGCCGAAATAGGTGTGGCCGTCCTCGAAGTTGAAGAACACGGCACTTGGCAAGGTGGGCTGTTCGCCCTCCAGCGGGACCAGCCGCGCCTTGCCGTTCCGGATCACGCCCACCGCGGAATTGGACGTGCCGAAGTCGATGCCGCCGAATGCCCGATGCATTGCAGCCTCCTGTAATTGTTTCGTGGCGGCAAGACAGCGGCGATGCATCGCGCTGTCATCCGGAAGGCCGGACCGCTCTGGCGAATGGTATGTGCGTGTTTGCCCTTGGGCTGGGAGGCGGCGGTTTATCGCATGGTGGGGAAAAGGGGAATCCCTCTTTTCCCCGAGCGTCAATCTTTGCGGAACACCAGCCGGCCGAGCCAGCCGGTCACCATGGCCAGCGATATGGCGAACACGCCATAGAGGAACGAATAGTCGTGGGCGACGCGGAAGATCGATTGTTCGAAGCCCGACTTGCGGATTTCGAGTTGCGCCGAACTCTCCTTGATGAACAGGCCGCTCTTGAACAGGAAGGCGCGCGCCTTGTGCGTGCCGACCGGCACATTCGGCGCCAGCCTGACCGTGGCGCGAAACAGGTTCTGCGACAGGAATTGCACGCCACCGACATTCTCGCTGTAGAGGCCCGCGGCGGCCTTGCGCTCGCGCAGTGCCGCCGTGAATTCCTCGATCGTCGCCGGGCTGTCACCGGCATCGGCGGGCTGCATATAGAGGTTGGACGCGCCGAGCGACAATTGCTTGTAGCTGTTGGGTTCGGTGATGTCCTGCAGCGGCCGCGTCGTCGCCACCGAATAGGACACCGGCACATTCTCGAAGGTCTCTGAATCCAGATTGATCCAGACGCCCAGCACCCGGTCCTTGCGGCGCACCACCACCGGTTTGGGCGGCCCTTCGAGCACGACGATGACGTCGTAGCGGCCCTGGCGTGCCACCAGTGGGTCGGGATTTTCCAGCGAACCGAAAATGGTCAGGTCGGCGCCGGAAAAACCGGCGGTGATCGACACCGCGTCGGTGGAGAGGCCGATCTGGATGCCTTCCGTCAATGGCGTCTGCGCCTTCGCCGGCGGGGCGGCGGTCAGGGACAGGAGAGCGACGGTTGCGAGCGCCTTCATGCCTTTCATCAGTTGAGGCCCAAGCCGGACAACGAATAAAGGTTGGGCGGCGTGACGAACAGATCGATGGCGAGCCGGATCGCCACCGCCAGCACCAGCAGCGCCAGCAGGGCTCTCAATTGCTCGCCGCGCAGCCGCTGGCCGGCCTTGGCGCCATACTGTGCCCCGGCCACGCCGCCGGCCATCAAAAGGAAGGCCAGCATCACATCGACGGTCTGGTTGGTGGTGGCGTGGACCAGCGTCGTGTAGGCGGACGTGAAGATGATCTGGAACAGCGAGGTGCCGATGACGACATTGGTCGGCACTTTCAAGAGATAGATCAGCGCCGGCACCATGATGAAGCCGCCGCCGACGCCCATGATCGACGACAGGAACCCGATGCCGGCGCCAAGGCCGAGCACCGGAATGACGCTGACGAACAGTTTCGACGCGCGGAAGCGCATCTTCAGCGGCAAGCGATGGATCCAGTTGTGCTGGCCGGATTTCTTCAGCACCGGTGCCGCACCGCTGCGCGTGGCGCGCAACGCGCTGATGCTCTCGACCAGCATCAGCCCGCCGACGGTGCCGAGCAGCACGACGTAGAGCAGCGAGATGAACAGGTCGAGCTGGCCGAGCCTGCGCAGGAAGCCGAACACGTAGATGCCGGCGGTGGAACCGACGATGCCCCCGGCGAGCAGCACGCCGCCGAGCTTGAAGTCGAGCGTGCCTCGCTTCATGTGCGAAAGGACGCCGGAGACGGAAGAAGCGATGACCTGGTTGGCGCCGGTGGCGACCGCGATTGCCGGCGGGATGTTGTAGAAGATCAAGAGCGGCGTGATGAGAAAGCCGCCGCCCACCCCGAACATGCCCGACAGGAAGCCCACCGCGGCGCCCATGGCCAGCAGCACGAAGACGTTGACGGAAATTTCCGCGATCGGGAGATAGATGCCCACCCGTCAGTCTCGATCAGTTTGCCTGTCGGCGAATAAAGCCGTTGCGGGCAGTATCGCATCGAAAAGCCAATTTTGTCTTGCGCCGACGCGGCAGCGGGGTCAAACCCCGCCACCGCGCCGAAACAAAAAACAACTCAATCAGTTAACAGGCAAATGTATGGCAAGGGCGTCGTGGAAACGACGCTTCTGCCGTTATTTGCGCGCCAGCAATGCCTTGACCAGTTTCTCGTCGACCGCGCCGGTCGCCGGCAGCTTGTTGGCGGTCTGGAAAGCGATGATCGCGTTCTTGGTTTTCTCGCCCATCACGCCGTCGGCGCCGCCTGCGTCATAGCCGTTCTTGTTGAGGATGAGCTGGATATTCTTGACCGCCTTCTTCATGTCGATGCCGGCGGTCGTCTGCGGCGTGCCTTCCTGCCAGGATTCGGGAATGTCCACCGAATTGGCCGCCGCGTTGAGCGGCTTGGCCTTCCACAATTCTGTCGCGGCGCGCGCCCGCTCGAGCTGCTCGGGCCGCAGCGCATTGGCGATCTCGTCGCGCTTGGCCGCGGCATCCTTGTCGCCGGTCTTGGCGACAAGCGCGAACCATTTATAGGACTCTTCCAGGTTCTGCTTCATGCCGACGCCCTTGGCGGCCAGGATACCGAGATTGAACTGGCTGTCCTTGACGCCGAGGTCGGCGGCCTCCTGGAACCAGTGCGCGGCCGATTCATTGTCGGTCACGCCGTCGGCGGCCATGGCGAACAGCACCGCCAGATTGTGCATGGCACTGGCGTTGCCCTGCGCGGCGGCGAGCTGGTACCAGGTCTTCGACTTCTTGATGTCGCGCGCGACGCCGATGCCCTTCTCGTAGAAATTGCCGATACGGTATTCGGCCGGCGCGAAGCCGAGTTCCGCCGATTTCTCGTACCATTTGGCGGCCGCCGGCATGTCTTCCTTGACGCCGCGCGACTCGGCGTAGCGCGAGCCGACCTCGAACAGTGCCTTGGCGTCGCCAGCGGCGGCGGCGTCACGCAAAGCAACGGGGCCGGCTTCGGCCGGGATGTCGAACTTGGTCGCGGCTGTCGCCGCCGGCTTGTCCATCGGCGCAACGGTGCCGGTCGTGTCGTTGGCCGTTGCCTCGGCGGCGGCCGTTGGCGCGGCTGATGCAGGTTGGGCATCGGCATCCGACGCCTGCGTACCGCTGGTGACGGCGGCTGGTGCCGGATCCGTTAAGGTAGGAGCAGCGGTCATCGGAGCAACAGGCGCCGGCGAGGCCGAAGCCATCGCGTCGGGAGCCATGGCCGGCGCGACGGGTGCTGGAGCGGGCTCGGCGGTAGGCGCGGGCATCGCGTCCGTATCCGACGGCATGGCCATGACGGTCTGCGCCGCCATGTCGTCCTTGCTTGGCGGCGCGGATTGTTCCGCCTGCCTGACGGTAGGGGCCGGCGCGCTGTCCGTCGCCACCGGTTGGACTTCGGTCTTAGGCTGGCTGGCGGTATCGACAGATGCCGTCTTCACCGGCTGCGAGGCGACGATGGGAGCCGCGTCGTTGCTTGCCACCTGGGCGGGATCCGAAAGAAACGCCTTGCCGAGCTGCAGGCCGGCAAGCGCCAGCATGATCGCTGCCGCCGCCATCAGGATCGGCTTGCGCCGCGCCTTGAGCAGGTCACCTATCCTGAGCGCCTTGACCGGGCCTTTCATCGTCGACTGGCGCTTCAGGGCGTCGGCCTCGGCCGCGGCCGCCTGCGCCGCGCGCCGGGCAGCGGCGATGAAATCCGATTTCGCGGCGTCGCTGTCGCCGGGCTTTGCCGGTTGTCCCCGCTCGTCGCGCACGCGCTTCATGATGGCATTGAGGTCGGGCGCGCCGGAGCCGGGCTCCAGCGGGCGGTTGGCGACTTTCGGGTCGAGCGGCTCGTCGAGATCGACACTCGGGATATCGGCGTCCGGCGCCGGGCCGGCCAGCGGCGGAACATCCGCCGCCTTCTTGCTCTTGAAGGCGCGCGCCAGCCCGCCGAACATCGACTTGCGGCCAGCAGGCTGGTCTTTTCTGGTGGTGGCGTCGGAACCGAGTGCGGCCATCGCGGCGGCGGCGGCGGCTTCCGCCGGCGAGCGCGCCCCCGGCCGGGCCGAAAAGCCCGATTCGACGTGCAGTGCCGGCTCGACTGACGAAGCAGGCTCGGCGCGCAATATGGCCGCGGCACGCGCGTCCAGATCGGCCATATCGCCGGTCAGCGGCAGCGGCTCGTCCATGGTCATCGACGGCGCGTTCACCGCCATCTTGGACCGCCGTGCGCCACGCCAGCCGCCCGGTTCGGTCGGAGCCGCATCCAGCAGTTCGCTTACCGCTTCGGACGGGTCGCTGGTTTCCAGCGAACCCAGCCTGTCGACGATCTTGAGCAGTGTATCGTGAATGGCCTCGAAGGTGCGCGAATTGCGTTCGTCGGAACGCCGCGTCAATGTCTCCAGTGTCTTCAGATCCTGGGCGAGGCCGGAAACCGCGGCCGTATTGGTGCTCGTTCCGGCCAGCGAGCGCACGGCGTTCTCGGCTGCCTCGCGTGCGGCGCCGAGGATGGAATCGCGGGTCCCGGCCAGCGCTTTCTCGATTTCGTTGAGGCGCGGGCTGATGTCCTCGAAGTCCGGCAGCGGCGTGCTGGGCCTGGAAAGATGCGCCGAC
>NZ_RZSJ01000454.1:0-5216 GCF_003998025.1 Mesorhizobium sp. M8A.F.Ca.ET.021.01.1.1 | reverse complement strand
ACCTTTTCGAAGGCCGTTGTCTGCCGGTCGAGGCGCTGCAGGTCGAGCAGCTGGTCGGTCAGCGTCGAAAGCCGTGCCGCATCCTGCAGCAGCCTTGCCCGCTCCGGCGTCGCCGGCAGCGAGGCAAGGCGCGTGTTGAGGATGGCGACCGGTGTCCTGAGTTCATGGGCGGCGTCGGTCAGGAAGCGCTTGTGGCGTTCATAGCCCTTGTCCAGGCGCGCAAGGGCGGCGTTCACCGCCTTGACCAGCGGCGTCACTTCCTTTGGCACATCTTTCAGCGGCAGCTGCACGCCACGCTGGTCGATGTCGATGCGTTCGGCCTCTGCGGCCGCATGGCCAAGGCCTGACAGTGCGCCGCGCACCACCCATGGTGTCGCGACCAGCGTGGCCAACGCCATCAGCCCGGCGAGCGGCAATATGCCTTGCAGGAAGAATTGCGGCGCCTGGCCGAGCAGGCGCAGCAGCGAAAGCCCGCCCTTGGTGCCGCTGAAGATCTGGACATTGCCGGCCGCCGTATCGGTCCAGCGGATCTTTCCCTCCGGCGGCGCGGCTTGTCCGATTGCGTGGTCGATACGGGCGTCGCTGATAGTGTCCAGCAGTCCGACAAAGGGCTGGAAAATGGCCGGCACCCTGCCTTCTTCCAGTCGCTGCCCTTGCTTGTCGCGGATGATGAACCAGAGGTCCGGAACGTTCGAGCGCAGCTTTGCCATATCTGGCGTCTCGGTGATGACAAGCTTGCCGCCGGCATCGCGTGTCACTGCATCCGCCAGCACGTCCATTGTACCGTCCTCGTAGTCATGCGGGATAAGGCCGGTGGCCAGCATGGCGCCGAGAATGCCGACGATGATCAGCGTCAGCATCGCGCATTGCAGCAAGGCGATACGCAGCACCAGGCTCCATTTGAGCGAACGCGGGCGCTTGAGGCTCATAGCTCGGCGCTCATGTCGTTTCGCGCAGGAGATAGCCGACGCCGCGAATGCCATTGATCGTCACGCCGGCATCGGCATCGGCGAGTTTGCGGCGCAGGCGCGAGACGTGGGTGTCGAGCGCGTTGGACTGGATCTCGTCGTCGAGGCCGAACACCGCCTCCATCAGCGCCTCGCGCTGCACCATGCGGCCGGTCCGGCGCATCAGCGCCTCCAGCACCAGGAGTTCGCGCCGCGGCAGGCTGAGCGGTTCGGCACGGATCGACGCTTCGCGATGCCCGACGTCGAGCACCAGGTCGCCGGCGCGGATGAATTGCGACTGCATCGGTGCCGGACGCCTCAGCAGCGCGCGCAACCGGGCAAGCAATTCCTCGAAGGCGAATGGTTTTGCCAGATAGTCGTCCGCGCCCATGTCCAGCCCATCGACCTTGTCCGCTGTGTCGCCTCTCGCCGTCAGCATCAGCACTGGCGTGGTGTTCTTGGCCGAACGCAATCTGGGCACCAGCGACAGCCCGTCGCCATCCGGCAACTGGCGGTCGAGCAGGATCGCGTCGTAGCTGTCGGCGGCGACGAAGCCTTCGGCTTCGATGAGCGTGCCGGCATGATCGACCACCATGTCGTGGCGCTTCAGCGCGGCACGTAAGGCAGAGACCATTTCGGGCTCGTCCTCGACCAGCAAGATTCGCATCGACAGTTCTCCAGCAACGGCAACAGCTTCGGGCGCTACCGCGCCAACATTGCGCAAACATGGCAAAGCCGAACGGCCGGGGTCGACAGGCGCTTTCTTTGGCTCTCCGAGATTGCGCAATGTCTATGCAACCCAGTCGCGGCAAACAGCGCCGGTCGGCACGAATCGCCCATGCCGGCGTGAAGGCGTCGGGCCCGAATATGCAACAGGTCGGGCCCGACGTTGAAGCGAAATGACGCTGAAGCGAAATCAGGTGGCACACCAGACTGGTTGGCGTGCTGTTGTCTCGGATTGAGGTTACCATGCCCGCAAATGATGCTCTGTCTTTTCTCATGGCGTGGACCGTCGCGCCGTTCAGGGTCGGCTCCGTCACGCCGTCCAGCTCCAGCCTGGCGGCATTGATGACCCGTGACATCGGACCTGAGACAGGCCCCGTGCTGGAGCTCGGTCCAGGAACAGGTCCTTTCACACGGGCGCTGCTGTCGCGCGGGGTGAAGGAGGAAGATTTGATGCTGATAGAATCCGATCCGGATTTCGCCGCGCTGCTCATGCGTCGTTTTCCTGCCGCCCGGATTTTTGAAATGGATGCTGTCGGCCTGCGCCATCTGTCGCTCTTCCACCGGCCGGTGATTGGCGCTGCCGTCAGCGGCCTGCCTTTCCGGCTGATTTCGCGGCGCAAGACGCTCGCCATTCTCGAAGGTGTTTTCGCGAACCTTCGTCCCGGCGGAGCCCTCTATCAGTTCACGCTCGGACGGCGCTGTCCGTTCGACCAGTCGCTGCTCGACCGGCTCGATCTCGAGGTCACGCGGGTTGGTCATACGTTCCGCAATTTCCCGCCGGCGACGGTCTATCGCATCGCCAGAATCAAGGCAGCCGGAACCTATGACTGGCGCTTCGCATGACGGGACCATTGTCGGTCATTCTCGGCTTCGGCCTGTTCGGCGTCTTTTGCCTTGCCTTCACCGAGAAGATCCTGCCGATTCCGCCCTCGCATGTGTTGCTGCTGTTTCTCGGCATGACGGCCGCGCCTGACGGTGCGACGCTGGCGATCCTGTTGGCGGTGACGACTTCCGCCTCCTTCACCGGCTGTCTTGTCTGGTATGGGGTCGGCCGCCGGATCGGGTTCGACCGCGCCGACAGGCTGATCGGACGAGCCGGCAGATATGTCTTCCTGCGCCCCGAAACCTATCGCAAGCTTGGCCAGGCCTATCGCCGCAATCATGTCAGGGTATCCTTGCTGGCGCAGTTCATCCCGACCGTGCGCAATTACCTGCCGATCGCAGCTGGCGCGCTGTGTCTGCCTGCCTTGCCTTTCGCGGCCGCGACGCTGCTTGGCGCCACCATATGGAATGCGGGCTTTCTCCTGACCGGCTATCTCATGCACGGCAGCGGCCAGGATTCTTTCACGGTGGGCTTGCGCATCATCGTTATTGTCGTGGCGCTGGAGGCGGCCTTCATGCTTGCGTTGCGCTATGGCCCGACATGGCGACGCCGCATCAGGCTGATGCTCGGCTGAACGCGCCACCGGGTCATGGGATAAGCTCCGCGATCCGCTTTCCTTCGCTTGCCTGCCGGTGTTTAGTCCGGCCATGGCCTTCACCATCCGCCAGTTGCAGTTCTTCGTCGCCGTTGCCGAGCAAGGCACGGTGTCGCGCGCGGCGCAAAACCTCTCCATCTCGCAATCGTCGGTCACCGAAGCGATCAAGGAACTTGAAAGCGATCTCGGCGTCGAACTGTTCGAGCGCCATCCGCGCGGCCTCAATATCACCCACAAGGGCCACCAGTTCCTGCGTCACGCGACAAAGATCCTCGCCGACGTATCCGACGCCCGCCGCTCTTTTTCCGGCGAACAGGCCGTCGCCGGTGGCCGGCTGCAGCTCGGCGTCACCTCTCTGGTCGCCGGCTATGTGCTGTCGGATCTGCTTTCCCGCTACCGCCGCGCCTATCCCGGCGTCGAGGTGTCGGCCATAGAGGACAATGGCGACTACCTCGAACATTTGCTCATCGGCGGCAAGCTCGACATTGCCGTCATGGTCACCTCCAATTTGCGCGACCGCACTGCCCTGCAATCGGAAATCCTCGAAGTCTCGGCCTATCGGCTGTGGCTGCCGCTCGGCCATCCCTTGGCTGGCGCCGACATCATCGGCATCGGCGATATCGCCTCCGAACCGCTGATCATGCTCACCGTCGACGAGATCGAGGAGAACACCGGCAAGCTGCTGACGGCGATCGGCGCCAGGCCGCATGTCGCCTTCCGCACCCGTTCCGTGGAAGCCGTGCGCAGCCTCGTCGCCACCGGCGCCGGCGTGGCGCTGCTGCCCGATCTCGTCTACCGGCCCTGGTCGCTGGAAGGCGACCGCATCGAATCGCGCGACATTTCCGGTGCCTTGCCGGTGGTGCAGGTCGGCATGGTCTGGCGGCGCGGCTCCAGCCTGCCGCAGGCGGCGCGCGACTTCATCGGGCTTGCCCAGTCGCAACGGACGGTCCGCCAGCGGACCTGATCCGCGGCGATCTATCGGAAAAACCGATATCACCCTTCTGACAAATGAATTTGCGAAACCGGTATTTTCCAAGCACCTTCGGTTCAGCGACCAAAGCCGCCATCAGAGCGGCATCAGTCCATTGGACGAACTGGCACGTTTTTCAGTCCGCGCGTGATCTGGCGAAAACCGGAGCGGTTTCAGGGTCACGCGCCAAAATGGGAGATTGATGATGAATTCATTCCTGAAGTCATGCACTGCGCTAACGGTCGCGCTGACCTTCTCCGGTCAGGCCGTTGCCCAGGTCAAGGAACTGGGCAAGGGCGAAGGCCAGGTCAACATCGTTGCCTGGCCGGGCTATATCGAGCGCGGCGAGACCGACAAGGGCTATGACTGGGTCACCGCCTTCGAGAAGGAGAGTGGCTGCAAGGTCAACGTCAAGACCGCCAACACATCCGATGAGATGGTGTCGCTGATGAACGAGGGCGGCTTCGACCTCGTCACCGCTTCGGGCGATGCCTCGTTGCGCCTCGTCGCTGGCAAGCGCGTGCAGCCGATCAACACCGATCTCATCGCGAGCTGGAAGACGGTCGACGACCGGCTCAAGGACGCGCCCTGGTTCACCGTCGACAAAGTGCATTACGGCGTTCCCTACCAGTGGGGTCCGAACATCCTGATGTACAACACCGAGGTGTTCAAGGAAGCGCCGAAGAGCTGGAATGTCGTTTTCGAGGAAATGAAGCTGCCGGATGGCAAGTCCAACAAGGGCCGTGTCCAGGCCTATGACGGACCGATCCACATCGCCGATGCCGCCAACTACCTGATGTTCCACAAGCCGGAACTCGGCATCAAGGATCCCTACGAATTGAACGAGGACCAGTACAAGGCGGCGCTCGAATTGCTGCGCGTCCAGCGCACGCTGGTCGGCCGCTACTGGCATGACGCCGCCATCCAGGTCGATGACTTCCAGAACGAAGGCGTGGTTGCTTCGGGCTCGTGGCCTTACCAGGTCAACACGCTGGTTGCCGCCAAGAAGCCGGTTGCCTCGACCGTGCCGGAAGAAGGCGTCACGGGCTGGGCCGACACAACCATGATGGAAGCCGACGCGGCGCACCCGAACTG
>NZ_RZSJ01000453.1:0-5226 GCF_003998025.1 Mesorhizobium sp. M8A.F.Ca.ET.021.01.1.1 | reverse complement strand
GTCGATGGCGATGCGGTCGTCGCCGAGCGCAAGGTCTATCTGATGCTGAACAAGCCGCGCGGGCTGGTCACCACCCGCGACGACCCGCAACAGCGCGACACCGTCTATGCCTGTCTCGAAGGGCTCGATTTGCCGTATGTCTCGCCGGTCGGCCGTCTCGACAAGGCCAGCGAAGGCCTGCTGCTGATGACCAACGACACCCGCTTCGCCAACCGGCTGATGGATCCGGCCTCGCATCTGCCCAAGACCTATCACGTGCAGGTCGCCACGGTGCCGGATGAAACGCTGCTGGACAGGTTGCGCGCCGGCGTCACCCTCGACGGCGAGACCCTGGCGGCAAACGCGATCGAACTTTTGCGCAGCGGCGGCCGCACCGCCTGGCTGGAGATCGTGCTCGACGAAGGCAAGAACCGCCACATCCGCCGCCTGCTCGCCGCCCACGGCATCGAGGTCAAGCGCCTCATCCGCATCGCCATCGGCAGCCTGCCGCTCGGCAACCTCGCCAAGGGCACGGCGCGGCATCTGACGGCGGAGGAACTGGCGTTGCTGGCTGAGTAAGCGGCGCGTCGCCACCAGCCGAAAAACGAATCTGCTATTCGACGTTGATCCTGATGACCGTCCTTGACGCATATCCATAGAAGGTATGAAGGGACAAAGTCACCTCGTCTCGCCCTTTGAAACCGGGGGCCGACCGATACATGACCTTGATCCCGTCGACCTTGCGCGAATCGCATTTCGCACGCGCATCTTTCTTGGCGTAGTGCGCATAGGTCTTCCCGTTCATAATCATCAGCTTTCCATGACTTGGTCCGGAAATTGCTCTCAAATCATCCTTGCCGGCCTTCGAACAGTCGGGGTTGAGGGTCGATCCTCCGTAGAGAAAAATCTCCTGTCCGGAGAGTGCCGTTTTTTCATAGCTGAACGAGTGGGTATACGCGGCGGCTGGACAGACCGAAAACCCCAGAAGCGCAAGCACCGTCATGATACCCGTTGTGCGGCGGATCATATCAACTCCCCTCAGCCTTATGAATTAATTCACCCGCCGACAGTTTTAGGATGGCTTTCGAGCCAATCGCCAATCACGGGCGCAGTACTTCCAATCAATTCTTGGTTATCAGAATAGAGTTTTGCCGATGCGTTTTGCTTCTGGCAATGGATCGGCTCTGGCGTTGCTGCGCGCTCGAGCAAACGTCCCGCCCGCCAGGCCGAAAGCGACCTGGCCATTCATTGCGGCAGTGGCGACCGGATCGAACGGCTAGAGCAGTCGATCAGGCCTTGTTGGTGATCCACATGGTTGGCGCGCCGACCACGCCGGCGCTCGCCATCGCCTCTTTCAATTTTGGGTTTTTGATGAAGGCCTGCGCTTCGGCGGCACTGGCGAAATCATGCGTCACGGTGACGTCGTTGGGGTTGTCCGCCTCCTGATAGACGGCCTCCGCCTTCACGCCGTTGGCCTTTTGAACCGGGGCGAACCCGTCATAGACTTTGCGCCATGCCTTGTAGTCGGACACGGTATGTCTCACGAACAGCGTCGTCATCGTACATTCCTCCCAGGCTGTTGTTATTGGTGCGCCCAAGAGATCGGCGATGGGCCGTCCAGTTTATCGCCCCAATCATGTCCTTGGCAAACCGGCGAACGAATGAGAGCCGCCTGACAGGCGCCCCGGAAAGATTTTTGCCGACGTGCCGATGAATTCCACCCGCCTCGGCTGTCCTGATCATCAGGCGCCGGAATTCCTCCGGGCCGGAACAGCGAGGTGAACCATGGGATCGTTGCAAGGTCAAAATGTTGTCGTCGTCGGAGGCAGCCGGGGCGTCGGCCGCTCCATCGTGAAGGCTGCGCTGAGCGAGGGAGCAACCGTGCTCGCCGTCGCCCGGGGCGCGGACGCTTTGAAGGAACTCTCCTGGGAGGCGTCAGGCGTAAGGACGCTCGTGGCGGACGCCACGCAGGAGGTGGCACCCGATGCGGTCTTCGCCGCTCTCGAACCGGACGTGCTGGTGATCTGCGCCGGTGCCTTCGCCCCGTCGGCACCGATTCAGGACCAGGGCTGGGACGAATTCTCCGCCAATTGGGAAATGGACGTCAAGGCGTCCTTCCTGTTCTGCCAGGCGGCGCTGCGCGGCCGGCTGAAGCCCGGCAGCCGCGTGGTGCTGATCTCCAGCGGCGCTGCATTCAGCGGCGGCCCGCCCAATTCCGGCGGCTACTCCGGCGCCAAGCGCATGCAGTTGTTCCTCGCCGCCCACAGCCAGAAGGAAGCCGACCGGCTTGGCCTCGGCCTGCGTTTCATGGCGCTGGCGCCGATGCGCATCATGGCCGGCACCGGCGTCGGCCAGCGCGGCATATCGGGCGTTTCGGCCTATCTCGGCATCAGCCCGGCGGATTTCCTGGCCAGCATGACCGATATGCAGACGCCCGCCGATGTCGCCAGCGCCGTGGTGACGCTTGCCGGCGGCAAGATGCAGGGCACCGCCTTCACGGTGAGCGGCAGCGGCCTTGCGGCGGCGGCGTGAGGCGCGCAGGATGGCCCGAAATCGTTACAGTGGACTTGAAATGACGGATGCTCCTGGCGCTTCCGGGTCATCGGGCCGGCCGGTCCTCGACCGGCCGGCCTTCGAGCGCCTGACCACCACCCACCGCCGCGAACTCAAGCTGCACTGCTACCGGATGATGGGCTCGCTGCACGAGGCCGACGACCTCGTCCAGGACACGTTCCTGAAGGCATGGCGCGGCCGCGCGCAATTCGGCGGCCACGGCTCGCCGCGTGGCTGGCTCTACGCCATTGCCACCAACAATTGCCTCAACGCGATCAAGGCGAGGTCGTCGGCGCGCCGCATTCTCGAAGAGCCCGCACGGCCGTCGACCGAAGGCCGCGCCGCTGCCGGGCCGGCCGCCGAACTCGCCTGGCTGGAACCTTACCCGGACGCCGAGCTGCCCGATCTCGCCGATGGCGCACCCGGGCCGGACGCACGCTACGAAACCCGTGAGGCCGTCCGGCTGGCCTTCGTCGCGGCGATCCAGCTTCTGCCGCCCAGGCAGCGCGCCGTGCTTTTGCTGTGCGACGTGCTCGGCTGGTCGGCGCTGGAGGCGGCTCAATTGCTGGGCGGCTCGACGGCGTCGGTCAACAGTGCCTTGCAGCGGGCGCGCGCCACACTTGGCGAACGCTTTCCAAAGGGGCGGCCACTGCAGCGCGCGCGGCCAAGCCCCGACGAGGACCTGCTGCTCGAACGCTATATCAGGACCTGGGAGGCCGCCAATCTCGATGGCTTCGTCGAACTGCTGCGCGAAGACGCCACCTACCACATGCCGCCATGGCATGACTGGTATCAGGGGCGCCAGGCGATCCACGACTTCTTCAAGACCGTGTGGAACAATTACGCCGGCTATCGCGCGGTGGCGACAAGGGCCAACGGCCAGCCCGCGGTCGCGATCTACGCGCAGCGGTTTCACGACCCGGAATGGCGCGCGCAATCGCTGCACGTCATCGAGCCGGCCGAAGGCCGGATCACCGCGCTGACGGTCTATGTCGGCCCGCTCGGCCCCGATTTGTTCGCGGCTTTCGGCCTGCCGCCGGTCTGGACCGAACCCGAAGCGTAACCGTCACAACTCCTCTCCTGACAGAAAGCTGTCAGGAGGCCTGGTCTATGCATCGGCTGGGAAGCCCGCTCGCGGCTTCGAGATCAAGGAGCCAATGCGATGAATTTCGTCTCTGTCCGCATCATCACGTCAGATGTCCAGCGCCTCGTGCGCTTCTACGGTGAGATCACCGGCATGCCGGTGACCGTATACACGGAAGACTTCGCCGAACTGGCGACCCCGGCCTGCACGCTGGCAATCGGCAGCACGCGCACCCTGATGCTGTTCGGCGGCGACATCGCCCGCCCCGCCGACAACCACACCGCCATCCTCGAATTCCGCGTCGGCGACGTCGATGCCGAATTCGCCCGGCTGTCGGACCTCATCAAGAAGACGACCGTGCAGGAGCCGACCACCATGCCTTGGGGCAACCGCTCGCTGCTGTTCCGTGACCCCGACGGCAATCTGGTGAATTTCTTCCAGCCCATCACCGCCGAGGCGATCAGGAAGTTCGAGAGGTAGGAGGCGGGCGCGCGGTTTGAGTTGATTAGCGTCCAGCATCGGAATTAGCCAAAGCCACCCAACACGTCGTCATCCTAGGGCGAAGCAGGAGCGCAGCTCCGTCGCGGAGACCCTAGGATCCATGCCGGGACCTTTGCCGTGAAGCGCAGCGGAGCAGAATTCCGCACCGTGGCTGCGCCCCGAAGTCGCGGCATGGATCCTCGGGTCTGCGCCGCGTCGCTTCGCTCCTTGCTTCGCCCGTGGATGACGAAGACGATAGGCGTCACCGCATCTGGTTGATGTGGCCTGCCTACTTCCCGTTCCACTTGCGCACGACCGGCTCGGTCAGATCATGCTCATAACCCAGCACGCTGATGCTGGCCGTGTCGAGCACGAACAGCGCCCCGCCTTCCGGCGGCAGGCCGAGCCAGCGGGCGGCGAGCACGCGCAGGAAATGCGCGCTGGAAAAAATCAGTATGTCGGCATTGGCCTTGCGCAGGCGATCGATAATCCTGTCGGCGCGGGCGCCGACATCGGCCGCCGTCTCGCCTTGCGGGCAACCGTCGCGAAACACGTTCCAGCCCGGCCGCTCGGCCAGGATTTCCTTGGTCGTGCGCCCTTCATAGGCGCCGTAATCCCACTCCTGCAGATCGTCCAGCTTGAGGCTCGCGGCCCCAAAGCCGGCAAGCACGCTGGTGTTGTAGGCGCGCTGCGACGGGCTCGTCCAAACCTGCGAAAACGACAGGCCTTTCAAGCGGTCCGCCACACCGCGCGCCGCCGCTTCGCCGGCCGGCGTCAGCGGCATGTCGGTGCGGCCTGTATGCTGCCCCGAAAGGCTCCACGCGGTCTCGCCATGCCGGACCAGATGGATCTGTGGAAACGCGCTGCTCATGGAATGCCTTTCAAAGTTGCCGGCACCTTAGAGGACGATTTCGCGAAGGGGAATCCGGCTGGCGAAATTCATGCCTCTTCTCGATGCGCCGGCGCCGCTCCTCATCTGGCTGCCGCCATCTTCTCCCCGTAAACGGGAGAAGGACGCTGTCGCCGCTGGTTTCGCCAATCGGCAGCGTTGCAAGTGAGGCCGCGGCGTTGAGGCAGCTTCTTTCTCCCAGTTTACGGGGAGAAATGCCCGGCAGGGCAATGAGGGGCAG
>NZ_RZSJ01000452.1:0-5248 GCF_003998025.1 Mesorhizobium sp. M8A.F.Ca.ET.021.01.1.1 | reverse complement strand
GACGCTTGTCGATGCCGGCAACAATCGTGCTTTCGGTGCATGGCCTGCAGGGCGTCGAGTATAGCTGCGAGTTCGTTCAAGTCAGCAAGGCGACGGGCTCGCCCAGCTGGGCGGTGACGGCCATCTGCCAGGAACCGGGCTACGTCTTTCCGGATGTCCTGTCGGTGACGCGGATCAGCCCGACGCAGCTCGATCTCGTCTCGGTCCGACCCATCGACGATGAGAGCGAGGCGAGCGGTAACAGCGGCAGCTATTATCTCTGCGAAGGCGTTGCCCTGCCATGAAGCTGTTTGCCCGATTGTCGGCCGGCGCATGTTGCGCGCCGCGCGCCGCGCCGCTATAGCGCGATCTGGTTTTTCCCGAGGCAAATACATGTCCGTTGATGTCAAGACAGTGAAGCGCGTCGCGCATCTCGCCCGCATCGCGGTGAGTGAGGAAGATGCCGAGCGCATGACCGGCGAGTTGAACGCCATTCTGGGCTTCGTCGAACAGTTGAACGAGGTCGATGTTTCCGGTGTCGAACCGATGACCTCGGTGACGCCGATGGAGATGAAGAAGCGCGCGGATGCCGTCACCGACGGCAACAAGGCGGCCGACATCGTCGCCAACGCGCCGGCGACCGACGAGAATTTCTTCCTCGTGCCGAAGGTCGTGGAGTAAGGCGCCGATGGCAATCGAGATCGCCATGGAGACGCCGCTGCAGGACGACGTGCGCGGCCTGGTGAGAGAGCTCAACGAAACCTTGCTCGAATTGACGCCGCCGGAGCATTGCTACCATCTGACTGTCGAGCAGATGGCGGGGCAGGACACGACGGTTTTCATCGCTCGCGACAATGGGATCGCCATTGGTTGCGGCGCGCTGAAGCGGCACGGCGACGCGATCGGCGAGGTCAAGCGCATGTATATCAGGCCATCGCATCGCGGCCGCAAGCTCGGCGCCGGGATCGTCGAGCGGCTTGAGGCGCTGGCGCGCGATGAAGGATTGAAGCGGCTGGTGCTGGAGACCGGTGACCGCCATCCGGCCGCCTGGACCGTCTATGAACGTGCCGGGTTCTCGCGCTGCGGGCCGGTGCTCGATTATCCCGATTCCGAGTGGTCGGTGTTTTACGAAAAGAGCCTATGATGAGCGACCTGACCCAACTAACGATTTCGCAGGCCCGCGCCAAGCTGCGCGCCAAGGAAATCAGCGCGACTGAGCTGACGGAAAGCTATCTCTCGGCGATCGATCGCGCCAATGGCACGCTCAATGCCTATGTCGCGGTGACCGGCGACAAGGCGCGCGAGATGGCCAAGGCGTCGGACGCCAGGCTGCTCAAGGGCGAGGGCGGTGCTCTGGAAGGCATCCCGCTTGGGATCAAGGACCTGTTCGGTACTGAAGGCGTCCATACCCAGGCCTGCAGCCATGTGCTCGACGGCTTCAAGCCGCGCTATGAATCAACCGTCACCTCCAATCTGTGGGCCGACGGCGCGGTCATGCTGGGCAAGCTCAACATGGACGAATTCGCCATGGGCTCGTCCAACGAGACCTCCTACTATGGCCCGGTCATCAATCCGTGGCGGCGTTCGCGCCTCGATACGGTGGTGATGCCCACGACACATCAAGGGGATGGCGGCTTCGTGTCGGCCGGCGGCACGAAGACCCAGCGTAGCCTCGACAATGCACAGCTGGTGCCGGGTGGGTCTTCCGGTGGTTCGGCGACTGCCGTCTCGGCCTTCCTGTGTGCCGGTGCGACGGCGACCGACACCGGTGGCTCGATCCGCCAGCCAGCCGCCTTCACCGGCACTGTTGGCATCAAGCCGACCTACGGCCGCTGCTCGCGCTGGGGCATCGTCGCCTTCGCCTCGTCGCTCGACCAGGCCGGCCCGATCGCTCGCGACGTGCGCGACGCTGCCATTCTTTTGAAATCCATGGCCTCGGTCGATCCGAAGGACACGACGTCAGTCGACAGGCCGGTGCCGGACTACGAGGCTGCGATCGGCAAGCCGATCAAGGGAATGAAGGTCGGCATTCCCAAGGAATACCGCGTCGAGGGCATGCCTGAGGAGATCGAGGCCCTGTGGCAGAAGGGCATTGCCTGGCTCAGGGATGCCGGCGCCGAGATCGTCGACATCTCCCTGCCGCACACCAAATACGCGCTGCCGGCCTATTACATCGTGGCTCCCGCCGAGGCATCGTCCAACCTCGCCCGCTATGACGGCGTCCGCTACGGCTTGCGCGTGCCGGGCAAGGACATCGTCGAGATGTACGAGAAGACCCGCGCCGCCGGTTTCGGCCGCGAGGTCAAGCGGCGCATCATGATCGGCACCTATGTGCTGTCGGCCGGGTACTACGACGCCTACTACCTGCAGGCACAGAAGGTGCGCAATCTGATCAAGCGCGACTTCGAGAACGTCTTTGCCGCCGGCATCGACGTCGTCCTGACCCCGGCGACACCGTCGGCCGCCTTCGGCATCGCCGACGAGGACATGGCCGCCGATCCGGTCAAGATGTACCTCAACGACATTTTCACCGTCACCGTGAACATGGCAGGCCTGCCGGGCATCGCCGTGCCCGCCGGGCTCGACCCCAAGGGGCTGCCGCTCGGCCTGCAACTCATCGGCCGGCCGTTCGAGGAAGAGACGCTGTTCCAGACCGCCGCCGTCATCGAGCAGGCGGCGGGCACATTTCAGCCGGAGAAGTGGTGGTAAGGGTTTCGCCCGTCTGACGCATGACCCCGGGAATCGCGATCGATTTTCGGGAAGGACCATGCGCAAAACTGAGGCATTGCAGCGTCCTTGCGGCGCTGTAATGAGTAGGCGATGTTCTACTATGTTTCCAAGATATTCTGGTTCTTCATCCAGCCGCTCAACCTGACGATCTTCCTGCTCTTGGCGGGGCTGATCGCCGGGATGGCCGGCAGGCGGCGACTTGCCGTCACCGGCAGCGTGCTGGCGTTTCTGATCCTGGCGCTGTCGGCCTGGACGTCGCTCGGCGCCATGATGCTCAACCCGCTGGAGGAACGCTTTCCCAGGCCGCCCTTGCCGGACAAAGTCGACGGCATCGTCGTGCTTGGCGGTGGCTTCGAAGGCGCCATCAATCTCGCGCGCGGCGGCTATGAATTGAGCGGCAGCGGCGATCGCATGGTCGAGACCGCGATCCTCGCCCGACGCTTCCCGCAAGCCAAAGTCGTCGTCTCAGGCGGAAACGGCTCGCTGTTCCTGGACGGCGAGGGCGACGCCGACACCGCGCCACGCCTGCTCGGTCCGCTGGGTGTTTCGGCCGATCGCCTCGTCCTCGAGGACAAGTCCCGCAACACTTATGAAAATGCGGTCTTCAGCCGAAGGCTTGTCGAACCGAAGCCGGGCGAGACCTGGCTGTTGGTGACCTCCGCCTTCCACATGCCGCGCGCCAAGGCGCTGTTCGACAAGGCCGGCTTTCCAACCGTTCCATGGCCGGTCGACTATCGCACCTCGGGCAAGGAGGGGGTCGGCCTGTTTCGCGACAATGCGCTCGATTCGGTGCAGAACACGACCGTGGCGGTCCGCGAATGGATCGGACTTTTGGCCTATTGGCTGTCCGGGCGCATCGATCGGCCGTTTCCGGCGCCGGGCGGCTGACCGATGACGGCGCGCCGGGCCGCCGAAAAGAACTGGCGCCGCACCAGCACCGCCAGCAGCAGCAGCGTCGACGCCACGAACACAATCGGATCGACGAACCAGCCGAGATAGCCGATCGAGAAGAACACGCCGCGCAGGCCCGAGTTGAAATGCTTGCCGGCGAGCATGTTCATCTGCGTCGCGCGCCACACGGCCGTTTCCGAGACCGGATTGCGCGAGGCTTCGCCATGCGGGATCGGCACGGCGCCGATCAGGATCGAGCAATAGTTGAACAGCCGGTAGGCCCAGCCGAACTTGAAGAAGGAAAAGGCCAGGATCAGCACCAGCCCCAGCACCTTGATCTGAAAAGCCGCTCGATCCGGCACGCCGCCGAGCGGGAGGTCGCTCAGCACCTCGATGACACGGTCGGACGCTCCAAGCAGTGCGAAACAGCCGCCCAGCGCGATGAGCGAACTGGAGGCGAAAAAGGCGGTTCCCTGCTGCAGGCCACTCATGATGGCGGTGTCGACGATGCGGATCTCGCGCTCGGCCATGGTGCGCATCCAGGCTTCGCGTTGCGCGTTCATGGCGGTCGTCAGCGACATGCGGCTAACCAGCCTGCCATCGGAAGCGAGCGTGTGCAGCAGCCACGCCAGCAGGAAAAAGCCAAGCGCCGCGAGATCGGCTGTCGACAGATAGGAGGAATCGCCCATGGTTGAGTTTACCATATCCCGCGCGACGGCTTCGATCGCCGCCTATAGCGACAGACAATCAATGTCGCTGCCGGAGCAAACAAGGTCGGCAGGTGCTGCGCCGCGATCGTCAAAAGAGCGGAAACATCACGGGAATTCCTATATGTAGTCCTCGACGCGCGACCCAGGAGACAACGTGTTCCTTTCGGTTTTCGACCTGTTCAAGATCGGCATCGGCCCCTCGAGTTCGCACACGATGGGGCCGATGACGGCCGCGCGCCGCTTCCTCGACGAGGTCGCGGGCGAGGACTGGCCACGGCCCGCCGGTGCCAAGGTCGCCCGCATCGGCGCCAGTCTGCATGGCTCGCTCGCCTATACCGGTATCGGCCATGGCAGCGACCGCGCCGTCATTCTGGGCCTTGCCGGCCAGACGCCGCAAACGGTCGACCCCGATCAGGCCGATGCCATTGTCGCCGGCATCGCGGCCGACAGGCAGATTTCCCCGCCCGGCCATCCATCCTACCATTTCGATCCGGCCGCCGATCTGGTGCTCGACCGCAAGACACCGCTCACCGGCCACGCCAACGGCATGGCGTTTTATGCCTATGACGCCGGCGGCCGGCTGCTGCTCAAGCGGATCTACTATTCCATCGGCGGCGGCTTCGTGGTTTCGGAGGAAGAGCTGCAGCGGATGAAGGCCAAGGGCTCGGTGACGACCGAGGGCAAGAAAGTGCCGTATCCCTTCAAGAACGCCGTCGAGATGCTGAAGATGGCGGCCAAGAGCGGTCTTTCCATCGCCGACATGAAGCGAACCAACGAGGAAACGCAGATGTCGCGCGAGGAGCTCGACACCGGCCTGGACGCGATCTGGGACGCCATGAAGGGTTGCATCGACCGCGGCCTGTCCCAGGACGGCATCATGCCGGGCGGGCTCAAGGTGCGGCGCCGTGCCAGGCAGCTCCATGACAAATTGCAGGAGC
>NZ_RZSJ01000451.1:0-5254 GCF_003998025.1 Mesorhizobium sp. M8A.F.Ca.ET.021.01.1.1 | reverse complement strand
CCGGAGCTTCATGCCGCCGCCAGCACATCGCCGCCATTCTCCGCCGGCCCGCCGTCGAAGGTGGTGACGACACCGCCGGCCTTCTCGATGATCGGGATGAGCGCGACGATGTCGTAAGGCTTCAGGCCGGGATCCGTGACGATGTCGACGCTGCCCGAGGCGATCATGGCGAAGGCATAGCAGTCGGCGCCGTAGCGGGCGAGTTGGACCTGTTTCTCGAACGCGTCATAGCGCGTGCGCGCTTCGCCCTTGAACAATGCCGGCGTGGTGGTGAACAGCGTCGCCTCATCGAGTTTTGTCGTCTTGCGGGTCGACAGTTTTCGCGGACCGCCCGGTCCCTCGTAATGCGAGCCGGATCCATTGGCGTAGAACAGCTCGCCGGTGAAGGGCTGCGCCATCATGCCGGCAACCGCGTCGCCGTCGACCGTCAACCCGACCAGCGTCCCCCACACCGGCAGGCCGGAGATGAAGGCGCGCGTGCCGTCGATCGGATCGATAACCCAGACATGCCGGCTGGAGATGTTCTCGCTGCCGTGCTCTTCGCCCAGGATACCGTGATCGGGATACTCGGCCGATATCAGCGCCCGGATGGCGCGCTCGGCCTCGCGGTCGGCCTCGGTGACCGGATCGAAACTGCCCTTTTCCTTGTTGGCGACCGCGCCTTGGGCGCGAAAGCGCGGCAAGGTCTCAGCCGCTGCCGCTTGCGCGATACGGCGCATGAAATCGACGCTGATGTCCAACTGATTCTCCCGCGTTGCAGCATGCCCAGACAGTCGTTTGCCGTCACTTTCGTGCCAAAACAAGGGTGTTCGAGAATTTTCCGGCAGCGACACCTGTTGCTGAAATGTCACGTTTCTGTCAACGAAACGCAATTTCCACATCACTCTGAATTAAAAAAGCCTGAACGTCGCTTGACATTTGTGCGCTGCACAATACCCTCATTCTCGGATAGGGTTTCCTGTCCATGCCCTCCTTGGGCGTTTCCTCCCTAGACTTCGACCGTATCGTGCAAACGATGCGGTCTTTTTTTCAGCCGCTCCCGAAGCGTACCGCCCAAAACCACACGAGGGATCTTCGGGCAGTCGCACGCATGGAACAAGGCGTGATCTTCACTCCGCGGCCAGCGGCAGGTCGATGAAATGGTGATCCGGCATCGCCATCAGGTCGGCCGAAAATCGCGTCAGATCGTCGGCCAGCGCGTCGAAGCCGCCGGCTTTCTCGAATGTCCGCTCATTCATGTAGAGCCCGCGATTGACCTCGATCTGCAGCGCATGCAGATGACGCGCCGGGCGGCCGTAATGTTCCGTGATGAAACCGCCGGCATAAGGCTTGTTGTGAGCAACGGTATAGCCCATCGCGGTCAATAGGCCGATCGCGGTTTCGGTCAGGGCCGCGGTGGCCGAGATGCCGAAACGGTCGCCGATGATGAAATCCGGCCGCAGCCCGTTGTCGCCGACACGGATGCTCGCCGGCATCGAATGGCAGTCGATCAGCACGGCAAAGCCGAAACGGGCGTGGGTCCGGGTCAAAAGCCGCTTCAGCGTTTCGTGATAAGGCTTGTAGACGGCTTCGATGCGGGCAACCGCCTCGGCGAGCGGCAAGCGGCCCGCATAGATGTCGAGCCCCTCGCCCACCAGCTTCGGCACGGTGCCGAGCCCGCCGGCCACGCGCGCGGAGCGGATGTTGCAGAAGGACGGCACCGGCTCGGCGAACATGCGCGGGTCGAGTTCCCATGGCTCGCGGTTGACATCGAGATAGGCACGCGGAAAATTTGCCGCCAACATCGGCGCACCCAGCGCCACGGCGCCGCCGAACAGCTCGTCGACATAGCAATCCTCCGAGCGGCGGATGGCGTTGCGATCGAGCCTTGCCATGGCAAGGAAGCGTTCAGGATAGTAGCGGCCGCTATGCGGTGAATTGAAGAGGAAGGGGACGCGCTGCTCGGCGCCCGACCGGATTTCGAAGGGTGGAAAGACCGAAAAATCCTCGGCTGCCGTCTTCAATTTGAACGAACCCGAAAACACCAGTGCATCATGGCATGAAACTGCCACCTTGCTGGCCGCATGTCCAGCATTTCAGCCGTCGTGCCGCTTGGCAAATGTGGGGCAAGCGCGTCGGTGTTCACTTGATGTTTACTCTCACCTCCTCATATACAGGATGGTTAACGGGCCTGCCCCTCGGCAGTCTCGGCGGGTGATTCGGACGGGACAACATGGCACGCATTCTTCTGGCGGAAGACGACGACGATATGCGTCGGTTCCTCGTCAAGGCGCTGGAGCGCGCCGGTTATCAGGTCAGCGATTTCGACAACGGCGCCAGCGCCTATGAGCGGCTGCGCGAAGAACCATTCTCGCTGCTTCTGACCGACATCGTCATGCCGGAGATGGACGGCATCGAATTGGCGCGCCGCGCCACCGAGATCGACCCCGACCTCAAGGTCATGTTCATCACCGGTTTCGCCGCCGTCGCGCTGAACCCGGATTCCAAGGCGCCGAAAGACGCCAAGGTGCTGTCCAAGCCCTTCCACCTGCGCGACCTCGTCAACGAGGTCGAGAAGATGCTGCACGCGGCCTGAGCCGCCTTCCGCAAGCCGCCGGGTCAGTCCACAGCCGCGGCGAGACGACGTGTTTTTCCTCTTTTCCTGCTATTGACGCGCCTGACCAAAAATGGTGTATGCGCGGCTTCGGATGGGCGTGTAGCTCAGCGGGAGAGCACTGCATTGACATTGCAGGGGTCACAGGTTCAATCCCTGTCATGCCCACCATCCAGATCCAAACCAGCTGAGTCGAAGAGATAGGGCGTAAGGCCTGGCCGCCGCTGCGTGCCCTGATTCCCCCACTGCCCTATTCCCTCATCGAATCATTGCGGTGTCGGGTCAGGCTATTCCCAGGCCTGTCAGCGAGTTTTGCGAAGGGGCAAGCCACAACACTCGAGTTGGCGGCCGCGGCCAACCTGTGTGCCACTCAGACGCCCGCGACGGCGCAGAGGCTCTTCATCCTGGCAACCGCCATCTCCGGGTCGGCCAGCAATCCAGCCTGATCGGCAAGGCGGAAGACTTCGGCATAATGGCGGATGCCGCGCGCCGACTGCATGCCACCGACCATCGCGAAATGGTCCTGGTGGCCGTTCAGCCAAGCCATGAAGACAATGCCGGCCTTGTAATATTCGGTCGGCGCCTCGAAGATTTTTCGCGACAGCGGCACGGTCGGCGCCATCAGCGCGTCGTAGCCGGCACGGTCGCCGTCAGCCAGCTTCGCCAGCGCCGCATTGGCAACCGGCGCGATCGCGTCGAAAATGCCGAGCAGCGCGTGCGAGTGGCGCTTGCCGTCTCCGGCGATCAGTTCGGGATAGTTGAAGTCGTCGCCGGTGAACATGACGACGCCGTCCGGCAGCCGGTTCCTAAGCGCCACCTCCTTGCCGGCGTCGAGCAGCGAAATTTTTATCCCTTCCACTTTTCCGGCGTGGCGTTCGATGATGGCGACGACGGTGTCGAGCGCGGCCTCGAAATTCCCGCTGCCCCAATAGCCTTTCAACGCCGGGTCGAACATGTCGCCCAGCCAGTGCAGGATGACCTTGCCGGAGGCCTGAGACAGGATGCGGTCGTAGACACGCGCATAGTCGTCCGGGCCCTTGGCGACGGCGGCCAGCGCGCGGCTGGCCATCATGATCGCCTTGCCGCCTTGCCCTTCGATGAAAGCGAACTGCTCCTCATAGGCGGCGATCACATCATCCAGTGTCCTGGCCGACGCCGGCGCCAGATGGTCGGTTCCGGCGCCCGAGGCGAGGTCGGCGTCAGCGACGGTCCTCGCCTCCGCGATTGATCGGCGGATCAATTCCCTCGCGCTCCGCCAATCGAAACCCATGCCGCGCTGCGACGTGTCCATCGCCTCGGCGATGCGGAAGCCGAGCCGCCAAAGATGATGGCGAAACGCCATCGTCCTATCCCAGTCGACAACCGGCCGCGACCATGGATCGGTCATTTCCAGGGGATCGGCGACGACATGCGCGGCGGCATAGGCGATGCGCGGGAACCGTGCGCCGATCACCGGCTGGACCGGCTGTCCGACAAGCGCGTAGCGTGTGCTGCGGCCACCCGCGCCGGGCAAGGCAATGTCCATCGATCTCTCCGTTTTCGGCATTTACTAAATGGAACGTTCCAATAAATCAAGAACCTTTAAGATTCGAAAGCGGCCGCCGACCAATGCTGCGTTGCAACACATGAAGCCTTGAATGGTATATCGTTGGACCACGTATGATCGCCTCGCTGGATCGAGAAAAAATCCCGATTGACTCATCCACGGAGCAGGGATTAGAACGTTCCAATAAATTCGATTGAGAAAACCGGGAGGAGACATCTGGATGGCCAGCCGCGCCAAGGCGACGATCTTCGACATCGCCCGCGAGGCAGGCGTGTCCAAATCGACGGTGTCGCTCGTGCTCCAGGGCAGCGGGCTGATCCGCCCCGAGACCGCGGTCAAGGTTCGCAAGGCGATCGAGGATGTCGGCTATGTCTACAATCGCGGCGCCGCCAATCTGCGCAAGGCCCATTCCAACGTCATCGGCATGGTCATCAACGATCTCACCAATCCGTTCTTCGCTGAACTGGCAGTGGGCATGGAGCGCGTCTTCCAGTCGGCCGGCATCGTGCCGTTCATCGCCAACACGGCGGAGAACCCGGTGCGCCAGGAAGAAGTGTTGAAATCGCTGATGGAGCAAGGCGTCGCCGGCCTCATCGTCTCGCCGGCGCGCGGCACCACGCCGGGTGCCTTCCGGCGGCTGGAGATGGCGGGCGTTCCGGTCGTCTTCGCCATGCGCCGCTTGCCGGAAAGCCGCATCCCGGTGATCACGCCCGATAATCATCGTGGCGCCTATCTCGCCACCGCTCATCTCGTCGGCAAGGGGCATCGCCGCCTGGCCTTCTTCGGCGGCTCGTCCGACCTCATCGTCTATCATGAGCGCTTGGGCGGCTTTCGCGAAGCCTGCGAAACGCTTGGCATAGACCCCCGCGACGCGCTCATCATCGAGGGCGAGACCAACCGCAAGGGCGGCATGGCCTGCCTGGAGACGTCGCTCGCAATGGCCGAGCCGCCAACGGCGGCGCTCTGCTTCAACGATGCCGTCGCCTTCGGTGTCATGCTGGCGCTGCGCAAACGCGGACTTGAGCCGGGCGCGGATTTCGCCGTCGTCGGCTTCGACGATGTGGTCGAGGCCGAACATTACATGCCGGCGCTAACCAGCGTCGCGGTGGACTCCG
>NZ_RZSJ01000450.1:0-5255 GCF_003998025.1 Mesorhizobium sp. M8A.F.Ca.ET.021.01.1.1 | reverse complement strand
CTATGCGCGCATCCGCGAAATCTGCGACCGCTACGGCATCCTGCTCATCCACGACGAAGTGATGAGCGGTGCGGGCCGCACCGGCAAATTCCTCGGCGGCGACCATTGGAACTGCAAGCCGGACATCGTCGCGCTGTCGAAAGGGCTGGGATCGGGCTACGCGCCGCTCGGCGCGCTGGCGGCGCCGATGCGGCTGGTCGAGCCGCTGCTCGCCACCGGCGGCTTCCAGCACGGCCACACCTATGCCGGCAATCCGCTGGCCTGCGCCGCCGGGCTTGCGGTGCTGGGCGAAATGGACCGGCTCGACCTGATCGCCAATGCGGCTGCCATGGGCGATGTGCTGATGGACGGCCTGAAGGCACTTGCGAAACGCTTTCCATTCATTGCCGATGTGCGCGGCAAGGGGCTGCTTACGGGCGCCGAAATGGTCGCCGATCCGGAAACTCTGAAGCCGATCGACCAGCCCAAGAAAGCGACGCAACGGCTGCTCGACCTCGCCTATGAGCGCGGACTGATCATCTACGGCCGCAGGGTCAAGGGCGGCGTCGACGGTGACAATTTCATGGTGGCGCCGCCGATGATCGTCACCAGCGAGCAGGTCGGCGAGATCATCTCCATCATCGGCGACTCGCTCGAAGTCCTGGCCGGCGAACTGGACCTGCCGGTCGAAGGCCGAGGGTAGAAGAAATGGCGCCGCGAAAAGTCATCATCACCTGCGCCGTCACCGGTTCGGTGCATACGCCGTCCATGTCGCCCCATCTGCCGGTGACGCCGGACCAGATCGCGGCGGATGCGATCGCGGCCGCCGAGGCCGGGGCCTCGATCCTGCATCTGCACGCACGCGACCCCAGGGATGGCCGCCCCACCGCCGATCCCGAAGTGTTCATGCAGTTCCTGCCGCGCATCAAGCAGGCGACCGACGCAGTGATCAACATCACCACCGGCGGCTCCTCTTTGATGACGCTGGACCAACGGTTGGCGGCACCGCTGCGGGCTGAACCCGAAATGTGTTCGCTCAACATGGGTTCGATGAATTTCGCGCTGTTCCCAATGCTCGACAAGCCAAGGGAATGGCAGCACGAATGGGAGCCGAAGCTACTCGAAGCAACCCGCGACACCATCTTCAAGAACACCTTTGCCGACATGGAAGGCGTGCTCGAGCGGCTTGGCAAAGGCTGCGGCACCCGCTTCGAGTTCGAGTGTTACGATGTCGGCCACCTCTATTCACTGGCGCATTTCCGCGACCGGGGGCTGGTGTCCGGGCCGCTGTTCATCCAGTTCGTACTTGGCATCCTGGGCGGTATCGGCGCCGACCCGGACAATCTCGTCCATATGAAGCGGATCGCCGACAAATTGTTCGGCGACAGCTACCAGTTTTCGGTACTGGCCGCCGGGCGGAGCCAGATGCCGCTGATCTCGATCGCCGCCGCGATGGGCGGAAATGTGCGTGTCGGGCTGGAGGACAGCCTCTACGACGGCCGTCAATTGGCGAAATCCAACGCCGACCAGGTGCGCCGCATCCGTGGCATTCTCGATGGGCTGTCGCTGGAGGTTGCCACACCGGCGGAAGCGCGCGACATGCTGGCGCTCAAGGGCGGCGACCGCGTGGCTTTTTGAGACAAGACTGTGACCAATCCAGCCTCCAATGATGTCCTCCTCCGCCCCGGCACCATCGATGATGTCGAAACCATCCATGCGGCGATCCTGAAACTGGGCACCCATATCGGCGCGCCCGAGGAAATCATCTCGACGGCGGACGATCTCAGAACCTGGGGCTTCGGCGCAAAGCCCGCTTTCTCGACGCTGATCGCCGAAGTGGATGGCGAGTTCGCCGGATTGTGCCTGCATTTCCCGATCTTCTCGACCTGGATGGGGCGGCCTGGCGTCTATGTGCAGGACCTCTATGTCGAAGACCGGTTCCGTGGCCGCAAGATCGGCGAACGCCTGCTGCGCCGCGTGGCGGCGGAATGCCGCAGGGATGGCGGCGTTTATCTGAGGCTGTCCGTCGACACCGACAATGAGGGCGCCAAGGCTTTTTACGAGAGGCTGGGCATTGCCTGGTCGAGCTACGAGCAGACGCAGAAAATCATCGGCGAGGCGTTTTTCGCCTTCGCCGACACGCCGGAAAATGGGGACCAGCCATGAAAGCCTTCTACGCGCAGGAGCAGAAGCGGCACGACCCCAGGGCTTTCCTTTCCAGCGGTGCCGCGCAACCCAATCCTGAAAAACCGGAACGCGTCGAGAGATTGTTAGCCGGCGCAAAATCGGCAGGCTACACCATCGAAAGACCCGGGAATCATGGGCTCGGCCCGGTCTCCGCCGTGCATACGCCCGAATATCTCGACTTCCTCGAACATATTTTCGAGCGCTGGCAGCGGATCGACGGGGCGTCGGCGGAGGTCATCCCCAATATCCACCCGATCGCCCGCAACGGCTCCTATCCGGCCTCCGCTGTCGGCCAGGCCGGTTATCATATGGCAGACACGGCCTGCCCGATCTCGGGCGAGACATGGCAGAGCGCACTGTGGAGCGCCTGGAGCGCCGTCGAGGCGGCGGAAACGGTGATGGCAGGCGCTTCCGGCGCCTATGCGCTGTGCCGACCGCCTGGCCATCACGCTTTTGCCGATGTCGCCGGCGGCTTCTGCTTCATCAACAATTCGGCCGTCGCGGCACAGGTGCTGCGTAGACAGGCGGCCCGCGTGGCGATCCTCGATGTCGACCTGCATCACGGCAACGGCACGCAAGGCATCTTCTATGCGCGGTCCGACGTGTTGACCGTCTCGCTGCATGCCGATCCGGTGCGCTTCTACCCGTTCTTCTGGGGCCATGCCGACGAGCGCGGCGAAGGTCCCGGCCTCGGCTACAATTTCAATCTGCCGCTGCCGCGCAAATCCGCCGATGCGGCGTTTCTGGAAGCGCTCGGCGTGGCGTTCCAGCGCATCCGAGCCTTCTCTCCCGATGTACTGGTCGTGGCGCTCGGCCTCGACGCGTTCGAGGGCGATCCGTTCGGCGGGCTTTCGGTGACGACGCCAGGCTTCTCGCGCATCGGCGAGGCGATCGCCGGGCTCGACCTGCCGACGGTCATCGTCCAGGAAGGCGGCTATCTCTGCGACGAACTCGGCGACAATCTCACCGCCTTCCTCACCGGTTTTGGCGGCAAGGCGCGCTGAGAGCTCAAGCCCGCGTCAGGACCGTTGCTGCCTGAGCATGGCAATCACTCGGTGCACGCTTTCCAGCGTCTCGTCGATTTCGGACGCCGTGTTGTAATGCGCGATGCCGATGCGCACGACGCCTTGCTCGGCCGGAATGCCGAGCTGGTGGACGATCTCCCAGGCATAGTTGTGACCCGACCACAGGAAGATGCTTTCGGCATTCATCTGCCGCACGATCGTTTCGGGTACTATGCCGTCCACGGTGAAGGAAACAGTCGGCACGCGATCGCCGAGGCGTTTCGAATCGGTGATGCCATGGATCGTCAGGCCTGAAATATCGGACAGACCATCGATCAACCTTTGCGCCAGCGGGTTTTCATAGGCGATGGAGACTTCGAACGCCCTGGCAATCCTGCGCCTTCTCGATCCGCCCTCGCCGGCGCCGAGGTCGGCAAAATAGTCGACCGCCGCGGTGAGGCCGGCCATCAGTTCGATCTGCGGCGTGCCGAGTTCGAAGCGCTCCGGCAGGCCGTTCGAGGAACAGCGACACTTATAGGCCTTCAGGCCTTCGATGACGTCGCGCCGGCCCCACAGGATGCCCATATGCGGGCCGAAGAATTTGTAGGCCGAGCAGATCAGAAAATCGCAGCCGAGTTCCTGCACGTCGATCAGGCCATGGGGCGCGAATTGCACGGCATCGACATAGACCAGCGCTCCGGCCTTTTTAGCAAGTTGGGTCAAGGACTTGACCCGGTTGATCGAGCCGGTGAGATTGCTAGCGTAGTTCAACGCCACCAAACGTGTCTTCCCAGACAGCAGATCAGCGAGCGTCGCCTCCTCGACCTGCCAGGTCTTTTCGTCGAACTGCAGCCAGCGCACGACGAGGCCGAGGTCCTCGGCCAGTTGCAGCCAAGGCGACACATTGCCCTCATGGTCCATGCGGGTGAGGATGATCTCGTCGCCCGGCCTCATCGTGCGGCCGAGCGTCCGTGACATGTGATAGGTGAGCGTCGTCATGTTGGCGCCGATGATGATTTCCTGCGGGCTCGCCGCGCCAAGGAAATCGGCCATCGCCTGGTGCGCCTCGTCAACGACCTGCTGCGCCGCGATCGTCGTTTCAAAATAGCCGCCTAGATTGGCATTGGTCGTCAAAAGGCAGCGCGAGACCGCATCGGCGACGGCCTGAGGCACCTGCGTGCCGGCAGGATTGTCGAGATAGATGCGCCGGCGTCCTTTGTCGGTCAGCGAGAGAGCGGGAAATTTTCCACGCACGGCCTCGATCGAAAAATCCACCATCGTCTCCACCCCTTTGCTGTTGCTCGACAATTCCGCACCCGGCCGGTCACGGACAGGGATTGCCGACCCGCTGGTGAATGGCGTCCACCGCCTTCTGCATCTCTTCGGTCCAGACGACATCAACCGAGGACAGCGCCATTTCCAGCTGCGAAATGGTTGTCGCGCCGACGATGTTCGATGTGACGAAAGGCCGGCTCGATACATAGGCATTGGCAAACAGCGCCGGCTCCAGGCCGAAAGAGCGCGCCAGTTCATTGTATTCGAGCTGCGCTTCAGCGGCATTTGGCGTCTCATAACGCTGACCGCGGTTGAAGAGCTGCGAGCGCGAGCCCTGCGGGCGGGCGCCGTGATCGTACTTGCCGGTCAGATAACCCTGCGCCAGTGGCGAATAGGCAAGCAGCGACACCCCTTCGCGTTCGCAGACCTCGGCGAGGTTCACCTCGAAGGTCCGGTTGACGAGGTTGTAGGCGTTCTGGATCGAGGCGACGCGCGGACCGATCCCTTTGTCGGCCTCGGCGAGGAAGCGCATAACGCCCCACGAACTCTCGTTCGACAGGCCGAAATGGCGGATTTTTCCTGCCTTCACCAGTTCCTCGAATACCGCAAGCGTCTCGGCGATCGGTGTCTCGCCGACTGGCGCCCCGACAGAATCGGCGCGCCGCGCCACCGCGCCGACGCGCGTCGGGTTGGCGCCCCATGGGATGTCCCGTTCCGGCCAGTGGATTTGATAAAGGTCGAGATAGTCCGTGCCGAGCTTGGCTAGCGACTTGTCGATGGCATCAAAGATATCGGCCCGCACCAATTGCG
>NZ_RZSJ01000044.1:0-18582 GCF_003998025.1 Mesorhizobium sp. M8A.F.Ca.ET.021.01.1.1 | reverse complement strand
GGCGTCGGGGCGCTCGCGCTACGGCTGGTGGTGGACGATCGCCAACTGGTCGCTGAAGCTCGCCGTGCAGGGATGGCTGCTGGCGCTGATACTTGGCACATCGTTCACCACCGCCTTTCCAGGCGTCGTCGGCGCCGAAGGCGCCGCGATATTGCCGGTGCAAGGCGTCGCCGGTTTCGGCACCTACGAAGCGGCGGCGGCGGCGGCGCTGCTGACTTCCGGAATTGCGATGAAGAGCGGCTTGCAGGCGGCGCTGGCATTGCACCTCTTCATCCTGTGCTCAGCTGTCGTCACGGGCGCGATTGCCTGGCTGTTTCCCTCGAAATCGACGCTGCCGGGGAACCCGGCCGCCGGATCTGCAAGGAAGCCATCCCTATGACCGTATTACCTATCCCTGCTTCGGGACTGCCCGACGGCGCGGTGATGCCGGACCATACGCTGTCCATCGTCGTGCCCATGTATAACGAGGCCGAAAACGTCGAGCCGCTGCTGGCGCGGATTCACCAGGCCATGGAACATTATGGCCAGCCATGGGAGGTCGTGCTGGTCGATGACGGCAGCACCGACGCGACCGTGAGCGAGATCAGGCGCCTGGCGGCGCAATACGGCCCGCATGTGCATTCGGTCGAGCTGGTGCGCAACTACAAGCAGACCGCCGCCATGCAGGCCGGCATAGACGCGGCACGCGGCGACGTCATCGCCACGATCGACGGCGACCTGCAGAACGATCCCTACGACATTCCGCGCATGGTCTACCGCTTGCTGAGCGAGGATCTCGACCTGGTGGTCGGCTGGCGCAAGGATCGCCAGGAAGGGTTTTTTATGCGCCGGCTCCCCTCGCGCATCGCCAACGCGTTGATCGCGCGTGTCACCGGCGTGCGCCTCAAGGATTATGGCTGCAGCCTCAAGGTCTATCGCGGCACCGTCATCCGCAGCGTCAAGCTCTATGGCGAGATGCACCGCTTCATCCCGGCATGGCTGGCCACGGTGACGACCCCACGACGCATCGCACAAGAGGTGGTGACGCATCACGCCCGCATTCACGGTCAGTCCAAATACGGGATTTCGCGCACCTTCAGGGTCGTGCTCGATCTGGTGTTCATGTATTTTTTCATGCGCTATCGCACCCGGCCCGGTCATTTCTTCGGTGGTATCGGCATCGTGCTCGGCGCGCTGGGTTCGCTGATCCTTGCCTATCTGCTTTGTCTGAAGGTGTTTTTCGAGGAAGCCATCGGAACACGGCCGATGCTGTTCACCGGCTTCTTCCTGCTGATCGCCGGGGTGCAGATGGTGACGTCGGGCGTGCTGGCGGAAATGCTGGCACGCGTCTATCACGAAGCGAACGGATCGTCGGCCTACGTCGCGCGGCCGCGGTCGGCGCCGGAAGACAATGATAGCGGCTGGCACCGCCCCGCCCGTTTGTCGTGACGTGATCGGAATACCGGACAGGGATTTCGGTTTCAGGCGGAAAGTGCCGATCGAGGGACAGAATGGCAGCGTCCGCCGATTGCCATCGCCAGGAATGGCGACCGCGGGCAAGAGATCAGGCGCAATCCCTCGCCAACCTCTTGCCCTCGGCTCGCGCCCCCCGCGAGGAACGGAGCGGCGGCTGCATAAGTCAAATCACGCCGCCACTTCCAGGTCTGACGCCCTAGAACGGTTCACAGTTTCAAAGAGGACGCCGAACCAATCCATCTCTTTGTTCCAGGCAGTTTCGCAAGGGCAAGCGCTACGCGCTTGTCCCGGGAAAACCGTTACACACTGTTCCCGTAATTGCTTCAGTACCGCGAACGGCAGCTGGCGCGCTGGCCAAAGCCGCTCGGGCCGCAAATCCAGGGAGAGTGACCGAGCAACGGCCCGCTATTGCCCAAACTGTAGGAAACCTTCACGGGCGCCGTCTTGCCGATCCGCTGCGGCCGGACGAAAGCCGCATAGGCCTCCTCTCTCGTGCGTGTCACGCTGGTGATCCGCGTGAGCGATTTGCGATCGACCAGATGCAACCGTTTCTTCTGGACGTAGTGAGCCTTCTGGCCAAGCATATGAGCCTCCGGCCTGGTGCTGATCGAGCCGGTCTTGGTCGCATCCATACTCTGACAACCGGACACCATCGAGATCAATGCAACAGCTGCGAATGCACAGGCATATTTCTTGCCGATCCTTGGCCAATTTCCAATATATGTTTTCATCGACGTCCCCTGCAAAAACATAAGCCACTGGAGCGCGGGGATATATTGTCGGTTATTTTGTGTTCCGCGCCACGCTAGCAGCCTCACGCCGCTCGCATCATGATCTTATATTAGGGGATACTTATTAAGAATCGCGCAAGCGACATGATGAGCGCGGTCTGTCCGCACTCGATCGGATATTATTAAAACTGAATCTATTGAGACTGCGCCGGGGTTGCGCGGACGGCCGCCGGCTCACAAGGCGAATGTTCCGGGAAGCGTTGTCGCGCGCGCCTCTTCAACGTCAGCGCGGCGTTTCCCAACCCGGATCGAAGTAGAAATTGCGGGCACCGATATTACCCTGGCCGGCGCCGGAAATCACATAGGCTATGCGCACGATGCGCAAGCCGCCGGCGCCCTGCTGCAATCCGTAGACGCCTTCCATGCCGCGATCGTAGAAGCCCACGGCCGGCACGGCGAGCGCCAGCACGGCGAGCGAGGCCTGCAAGGTCATCTTCGCGGCATTGGCGCGCAACGGGATCTTGTTCTCGATGACGTGTCTTGAAACGATCACCACCACCAAAAGCCCATAGAGGAATGCATTGAACGCCGCGAACCAGAAAAAGCCGGTCGCGTCGAAAGGGTGCTCAATTATCAACACGGGCAGTGCCGCGCCGATGGCCAGCGCCACATAGGGAACGAAGGCGCGGACCGGCAACAGGCTTTTGGGACCGCTGCCCTTGGGGGTGACACGGAAATCGACGAAGGATTTGGTCAGATAATCGCGCAGCGACGATAGCGTGCCGGCCAGTACCCAAGGCCAGCGTGCGAAGAAAAGAAACAGCGTGCCTTCCCAGCTTATCGTCTTGGCCGTCAGCGGCCGAGAGAGGCCGAATGCCTTCAGCATCATGACCAGGCCCACCAGAGCAACGGCGTTGGGCAGATAGTGAAGAAGGAAGTCGGCATACATGACGTTGGCGAAGTTGCGCCCGGTGAAGAGCGCATACATCGGCATGACGTACATCAGCAATGCGAAGATGGCGAACAGTGGATACCAGAGCTGGCAGAACAGGAACTGAAACTTCAGCCTCCAGGGCAATTTGGGAAAATATGTGGGCGAGTATTCGAGCAGGATCGTCATCAGGCTGCGCGACCACTGGAATTCCTGGGTGACGAGATCGGCAAAGGTCTGCGGGCCGTCGCCATGGGCGATGGCGTCGAGCGCATGCACGCCGCGCCACCCGGCGGCGTTGATCAGCATCGAGGTGGAGTGATCCTCGGCCAACTCCGGACCGAGACCGCCCGCCTGCCTCAGCGCCTTGGTTCGAACGGCATAGTGCGAGCCGATGCAAAGCGGCGCGCCGCCACCGGTATGGCCGGACTGCAAGGGCCCGTGAAACATCCCTTCTGGAAACAGCCGGCCACGCGCTGCCCAGCTTTCGGCGGCGTTGTTGTCGCAGATGCTCGGCGCCGAGACATAGCCGACCGCCGGATCGGCGAAAGGATAAAGGATTTCCCTGAGATAGGTTGGCGTCGGCCTGTGATCGGCATCCATCTGGGCGACGAAATCGTAGCGCTCATAACCGTAGTGGTCATAGAAGAACGCCAGGTTGCCCTCCTTGCAACGGGTGCGGCGCGGCCAAGTCTTGCGGTGGTAGTCTTCCCTTCCGCGCCGCGTCGAAATGAACACGCCGTGGGCATCGCACCAGCGAACCGTCTCCTCGGACGGGTCCTCGTCGGCCAGCCAGGTGTCATGCGGATAGTCCTGCGTAAGCATTGCTTCCAAGGTGCGCGCAACCACGGCGAACGGTTCGGACGGCGCCTTGGTCACCACCATGGCGACCCGCGAGCGCTTCGGGATGCTGGCAAGCTTGGATGGCTTCCTCGAAGCGTGCACGTTGAGCAGAAAATACATCGGCATCAAGGTCAGCCAGGCCAGCACCAGCGTCGCAAAGATGTATGACCCGAGGTATCCGATATGGTCCGGCTTCAGCCACCAGATCCAGAAAAAGCCGAGAGTGACGAACCAGGAAGCCAGGCCGAGCCGCAGGATCCACTGCCGGACCGGAGACAATATGGGCACCAGGAAAGGAACCTGCGCCGCGGCGTTGGCGTGCATCCTCCCACGCGGCCGGGTCGGCCTGGTCTTGGGACTGATGATCCCTGCGTCCGCGGAAACACTCATACAACTACCGCCGCCACTCCGAGCATCAGCCGAACGACGGCCGACACGCTTTTCAGGTCGGCTTCAGAATCCCTCCACATCTCATTAGAGTCAACTAAATTAACCGATCCTTAACTAGCTTTCTTGAGAACTGGTTAACCTAACGCCTTTGAATCGCAGCAAGTATTCCGCCGAAGAGTCGCCGTCGACCCATGCCGGAATGATGAACCGCACCTTTTTTGCGCTTTGGAGAATTCGCCGGGGTCAAGGCGATCTGGAGGCTGCACCGCCGGGCAGCGTTAACCATGTTGCGAGCGCCAAGGTTAACCGATCGTTAATTGTTCTTGACTCTTGGTCCGGTCCGGCTCTTAAATTAGTCAGGGATGATATATCGGAATATTGACGCGATTTTGTGAGTATCGCGGCGAACTTTCTCTCTGAAGCTCCTCAGTGTCGGCGCCTTGAGAGATAATTGGGGTGCCCCCTTGCACAGGTGGGCACACCCGCCAATGGTCGCTCCGAAATCCCGCAGATTCCGCCAATAGACCCGATCGGTGTTGGGTAGTCGTGTCGATCAGGCATCGATGCGGCGGGCGAAGCCTTGGCTTCCATGGGGAGCTAAGGCCATAGGAGGGCAACGATGAAACACTCCGCAGCAAATGTACTTGTAGTCGCGCTGGCTTTGGGCGGAAGTGCCGCGTTTCCTTCCGCGGGAGGCGCCGGTTCCGCCCCCGCGACAGACCCCGTCCAGACGAGCAGCGCCGCGTCGGCATTCGGCTCGTACGATCCGTATGGCGATTTCACCAATGACAAGACCGCCAGCATCGAGGAACTGTTCCTGCCTTGGGAAGATGTCGATCTATCGACGCTGCCTCTGGCAGACACCTATGCCCAGGAGCGCGGTCGCTCGCTGTTGATCACGATCGAGCCGTGGACCTGGTCGAAGGACTGGCGCATCACGCCGCCCGAACTGCGTGACGGCATATTGGGCGGCAGGTATGATGCCAATATGCAGGCGATCTGTGGCCTGGTGGGACAGATGAAAAGCCCGGTAACCATTCGCTGGGCGCAGGAAATGGAAGACAAGAACGGCCGCTTCACCTGGGCCAACTGGGCTCCCAAGGACTGGATCTCAGCTTACAAGCGCGAAGTCGATATCTGCCGCAAGGCGGCCCCCGCGGCCAAATACATGTGGTCGCCCAAAGGTGAAGAAGGCCTGGAAAAATACTACCCCGGTGACGACTATGTCGACGTGATCGGCCTGTCGGTGTTCGGCCTGCAGAAAAAGGACAATGACGAGGCCGGTCGCGACCGTACGTTCGCCGAGATGCTGAAACCCGGCTATGACCGCGTGGCGGGTTTCAACAAGCCGATCGTGGTGGCGGAACTCGGCTATGTCGGCAAGCAGGACTATGTTTCGAAGTGGCAGGACGATTCCCGCAAGTCCTATGCGGAGTTCCCGGCGCTCACGTCCGTTGTCTACTTCAACCAGAAAGAAGTGTGGCCGTGGCTGGGGGGCTATGGTCTGCCCGATTGGAGGGTGACCCAGCACGTCCTGCCGTAGACGCATCGTTCGATGCGTCCCGACACGATCGGGATGGATCTCCATCTTTCTTGTTTGATTGGCATCCATGCCGGACCAGTGTTTCGGCATGATGGTTGAGGCGTGGCGTGAATCAGTCTGTGGAGTAGTTCCGTGAAACGAGTGCTGGGTAATTGTGTCGGAGCGGCGTTCGCCTGCTCCGTTCTTGCTCTTGCCTTACAGGTCCCTGCGACAGCCGAGACAGCGACCAAAATCGCCGAGCAGGCGCAAAAGGGCGCCGTGGTGCCCGACGAAGGCGTCTACCAAATCTATCAGAACCATTCGTGGATGTGGGGCAATCACGGGGCCGCGTTCTTTGCCGTCAGGCAGCGGCAATTCAACGCCTGGTCGACCGAAAAGGGCCAGCCGGGCTATGGCGACGGGACATGGTTCATCCCCGGCGGCGGCAAGTTGTGCTACCGCGCGCAATGGCACGGCGCCTGGGGCGTTAAGGGCTCCATGACCTGCTTCGAGCATCGCCAGACCGGCAAGGCGATCTACAAGCGCAAATCGCCTGATGGCGAATGGTACGTTTTCAGGAGCCCGCATCGGAACCGCTCGGACGAGTTCATGAAATTGAAATACGGCGACTACGTCACCAGGAAACAGAACCGAATCAAGGCAAGACTCTAGAACTGTCATCCGCGACGCTGGGCTGGAGATGCTCATCGTTTCGGGGAAACGCCGAACGGCTCCAGCCCTTGGTTCTTACGCACCTCCCTATGGAGTGCGCTACGCGCTTTCCCTGGATAGGTGCACAGTTTTCCTGGAATTGCTCTAAACTAGGCCTTGCGTTCCCAGCGGCGGTCTGACGTCTGCTGCCAGTAGGTCACGGCGTGGCCCGCGTCCTTCATCGTCTTCCAATGCGCCCGGGCCATCTCGACCTGGGCCGCGTCATGGCCATCGAACAGGAAAACCGCACGCTCGTAACCGCCGAGGTCGGGCGGGGCGGCGCCGTCGACCAGGAACCTGATTTTGGCCTCGTTGGGGTTGCCGGCGCCGGTGGTCAGCAGGATTGGCTGTTCAGTTGGGTAGGCTTCGCGATCGGTCGCGTGCGCCAGGAAGGAATCATCGCGGAAAGTCCACAGATGCTGGTCGAGCGCGTCTCGCCGTTCCTCGGTGCCGGTCTGCACCACGGCGCGCCAGCCGCGATCGACGCTGCGCTCGAGCAGCCCCGGAAGCGCATCCTCCAGGGTCGATTCGGTCAGATGGTAGAACAGCACATCGGCCATGGATCGACGTCAGCTTTCGTAGTGATCACGCACCAGCCGGTCCAGCAGCCGTACGCCGAAACCCGAACCCCACGACTGGTTGATCTCGTTCAATGGCGAGCCCATCGCGGTACCGGCAATGTCGAGATGTGCCCAGGGCGTGTCCTTGACGAAGCGCTGCAGGAACTGCGCGGCGATGATCGCGCCGCCGTAGCGGCCACCGATGTTCTTCATGTCGGCATTCTTGGAATCGATCAGCTTGTCGTATTCGGCGCCGAGCGGCATGCGCCACAGCCGTTCCTGCGTTGACTGTCCGGCCGCGGTCAGCCTTTGCGCCAGTTCGTCGTTGTTGGAGAACAGGCCCGCATAATGCAGGCCGAGCGCAACCATGATGGCGCCGGTCAGCGTCGCCAGGTTGACCATGAATTTCGGCTGGAAGCGGTCGTTGCAGTACCACAGCGCGTCGGCCAGGACGAGGCGCCCCTCCGCGTCGGTGTTGAGCACCTCGATGGTCTGTCCCGACATCGAGGTGACGATGTCGCCCGGGCGCTGCGCATAACCGTCGACCGCGTTTTCGACAAGACCGATGATGCCGACGACATTGGCCTTGGCTTTGCGCGCGGCGAGCGCGTGCATCAACCCGGTCACGGCGGCAGCGCCACCCATGTCGCCCTTCATGTCCTCCATGCCGGACGCCGGCTTGATCGAATTGCCGCCGGTGTCGAACGTAACGCCCTTGCCGACGAAGGCGACCGGGCTGTCCTTGGGCTTGCCGCCGTTCCATTGCATGACCGCCATACGGGCGCCACGCGGCGAGCCCTGCGCGACACCGAGCAGCGAGCCCATGCCGAGCTTCTTCATCTCCTTTTCGGCCAGGATCTCGACCTTGACGCCAAGCGCCTCGAGTTCCTTGGCGCGGGCGGCGAATTCGACTGGTCCCAGCACGTTTGCCGGTTCGTTGACCAGATCGCGCGCCAGAAGCACACCGTCGATCACCGCCTCGGCATCGGCGAAGGCTTTCTTGGCGCCCACCGGATCGGCGGTATGGATGGTCACCTTGACCGGCTTTTTCGGATCGGCCTTGCCGCTGCCCTGGCCGTCGTCCTTATCCTTCCTGGTCTTGTACTTGTCGAAGGAATAGCCGCGCAAGAGAATGCCGGCCGCAAGGTTCGCGGCGTCCTTGCCATCGGGCGAGGCACCGGCCAGGTCGAGCACCACGGCCACGTCGGTTGCCTTGCGCAGCGATGCCGCAATGGTGCCGCCGAGCTTCAGCCAGGCATACTCGTCGAGCCCCGACACCCTGCCTGCGCCGACCGCGACCAACCTGTCGAGCGATGTTGCCTCCGGCGCCAGGATTTCGACAGCGCCGGCGAACTTGCCGGTAAATTCGGCGACCGGGAAAGCCCGATCCAGCGTCTTGCCCGGATCGTAAGCCCTGGCCATATCGCTCAGGCCACCGTCATCCGCCGACAGCACGAAGACCGTGCCCTTTCTGTTCGCCGCCGTCTGGGGCGCGGCGAATTTTGCAAAGGCGATCGACGGTCTCGGGTTCATCATGTCCTGCTTTCGGGGATTGCGCGATGATGCGCGAAGCGGTTTGAAGCGATCCGCGACATTTGGTCGTTTTCCGGCATTTGGCAAGACTTTGCCAAAATGGCTACCCATATGAGACATGGAATCGATGGCGATTCGTCGCGGAACGGCTCCGCTTCATGCCGCAACCTGTTGTTAACCATCGATGTTCGTCCTTTCTTATCCATTGCCGCCGACACTCCGGCCTACTGCGGCACGCGACGTGGGACGGGAACCGGATCGCCTGCCTAATGCAGCCCAACGGAGCCAGTTGTGCGGGCGTCGCCGGACAGCTACCCTTAGCGTGGTGGCATGATGCCGTTCGAGAAAATCGAGTAAAGCCTTCATGAAGGTCGTTGAACGCTACATCATGCGCCGCACTTTCGTGGTCTTCCTGGCAGCACTGGTCTGGACGCTGGCCATCGTGTGGACGACGCAGGTGTTGGCCAAGATCAACCTGGTCACCGACAGCGGTCAGTCAGCTTTGACCTTCTTCGAGGTCGCGTCCCTTATTCTCCCCTCCATCGTTCCGATCGTCGTGCCTTTCGCGCTCGTGGTGGCGGTCGCCCAGACGCTCAGTGTGATGAATTCGGATTCGGAACTCGCGGTGGTCAATGCATCGGGAGCCTCACGATGGACCATCGTGCGGCCGATCATGCTGCTGGCGCTGGCCGCCAGCGTCTTTTCGTTCGCCGTGGACAACGGCATCGACCCCTATGCACGACAGAAGAACCGCGCCCTGGTGGCGGAGTCGCGCGCCGACCTTTTGTCGCTGATCATCCAGGAAGGCACCTTCCGCAAGATCGAGGACGGACTGTTCCTGCAGATTGGCGAGCGGCTTCCCGACAACCGGCTGGGTGGCATCTTCGTCGCCGATTCGCGCGAGGAAGGCGTCAATCTCGTCTATTATGCCAAGACCGGCAGCATCATCGAACGCGGCGGCGAAAAGGTGCTGATGATGAATGATGGCGTCATCCATCGCAAAACGCTGACGGGCGACCTCAGTGTCATCCGGTTCACGTCCTATGCCTTCGACATGTCGGCCTTCATGTCGGCGGCCAACCAGGTGACGCTCCTGCCAAAGGACCAGACCACCCAATACCTGCTCAATCCAAGTCCTAACGACAAGAATTACCAGCAAAGTCCCCAGGAGTACCGGGCCGAGGTCGACCAGCGGTTTTCGGAATGGACCTACTCCATGGTTTTTGCGCTGATCGCGCTCGCGGTGGCGGGAGACGCGCGTTCGCATCGCGAGGCGCGCGTCAATCCGCTGATCACCGCCATCGCGATATCGCTGTTCGTGCGCTGGCTGGGTTTCTTCGCCGCCAGCAAGGCCGATGAGGTCCCGCAATATGCCTACATGGTCTATGGCGTGCCGATCGTGGCTTCCGCGGTGGCGATCTGGTTCATCGTATCGAACCGGACCATGGAACTGCCGGTTGCCTGGGCGGACTGGATGACAAACCTGGCCAGCCGAATCGGTGATGGCTGGAATGCCCTCAAATTGCGTCTCTCCAGGCGCGACACCTCAGGCCAGGGGGTCGGCTGATGGGCTGGACTCTGGGTCGATATTTCTTCTTCCGCTACGTGGCGATCACGATCTGGTTCTTCCTCGGCCTTCTGGCACTGGTATTCCTTATCGATTTCACCGAACTGTCCGGCCGCACCACCGGCCTGCCAGGGTTCACCTATGGCACGGCGATGGCCATTTCCGGCCTTCGAATGCCCATGATCATGCTGCAGACGGTGCCGTTTGTCGGCTTGTTCTCGGCGATGGCGACGCTGGTTTCGCTCAACCGGCGGTACGAACTTGTCATCGCGCGGTCCGCGGGCGTTTCCGCCTGGCAGTTCCTTTTGCCGTGCTGCATCGGCGCACTGCTGTTCGGCGCCGTCTCGGTCGGAATCATCAACCCGCTCGCCGCGCACGCCTTCTCCTTGTCCGAACAGATCGAGACGCAGCTGCGCTCCGGCAAATCCAACACGGTTTCGGCCGACGCCGCTCCCTGGATTCGCCAGAAAACCAGTTCCGGCGATACTATCATCGGCGCGCGGGCCATCCTCGACCAGGGTCTGGAGATGGCCGACGCGGTCTTTTTCATCCTCGACCAGCAAGGCAATATCGTCGAGCGCAAGGATGCGGCGCGTGCTTACCTGCGCGACGGTTATTGGGAATTGCAGGATGTGAAGATCTTCAGGAACGGCACCATCCAGCCCGTCGCGAACGATCGTGTGCCGACCAATCTGAAGCCGGAATTCGTGCAGGAGCGGCTGGCACGCCCGGAGACAATTCCCTTCTATGACCTGCCCGGAAAAATCGAGGTTGCCCGTTCCTTCGGCCTCAAGGCAAATGCCTTTGCCATGCAGTTTGATTCGCTGGTGGCGTTGCCGTTTCTCCTCGTCGCCATGACGCTGATTGCGGCAACAGTTTCAATGCGATTTGCGCGAATGGGGCAGTCGGCAACGATGATTCTGGGTGGCGTCGTTGCCGGGTTTCTGCTTTATGTCGTTTCGGTGCTGGTGAAGGCGTTCGGCGTGGCGGGGTTCGTGCCGACTGCCATAGCCGCCTGGGTGCCGGTCGTGGTAGCTATGTTCTTCGGGGTGACTTTCCTGCTATACAAGGAAGACGGCTAGTGAGGGAGGCGTTTTTGCCCAGCGACAGGCAGGCCCGTTTGGCGCGCCTCTATGCGGCGAGCGCCTTGGCGTGCCTGGTCGCCTGCGGCGTCCCGCTGCCGGCGTTCGCGCAGGATGTCGGCAACATGGCGACCACGGTTCCGTCCGGCTCGCAGATGCTGCTCGCCGCCGACACGCTGGAATACAACAACGACAACCAGACGGTGACCGCCATCGGCGGCGTGCAGATCGACTATGGCGGCAACCGCCTCGTCGCCCAGAAGGTCGTGTACAACCGCAACACCAAGCGAATGGTTGCCAGCGGCAATGTCGAGATCGTCAACAGCGACGGCACCAAGATCAATTCGCAGCACATCGACATCACCGACGATTTCGCAGACGGCTTCGTCAACGCGCTGCGCGTTGAAACCGTCGACAAGGCCTATTTCGCCGCCGAAAGCGCCGAACGCATGGGCGGCGTGCTGACCACCTTCCACAATGGTGTCTACACTGCCTGCGAACCATGCGAAGACAAGCCCGACAAGGCGCCGACATGGCGCGTCAAAGCCAGAAAGATCATCTGGAACGGCGAGAAGAAGACGGTTCGCTTCGAGAACGCGAATTTCGAGTTCTTCGGGTTTCCGCTGGCCTACTTGCCGGCGTTCGAGATCGCCGACCCGACGGTGAAGCGCAAGAGCGGCTTCCTGATCCCCAGTATCGGCTACAACAGTCACTTGGGGTACAGCGTCAAGATCCCCTACTATTTCGCCCTTTCGCCGACATATGACCTGACGGTGACCGGAAGCGGCTACACCAAGCAGGGCTTCCTCGGCGAAGCCGAATGGCGCCAGCGCTTCAACAATGGCGAATACACTTTCAAGATCGCCGGCATTCAGCAGCAGGATCCGGACGCCTTCATCGACGGCGCGGCATTCCCCTCGACCGCTGGTCACAATATCGATTCCGGCGCGGTGGGCGATCCGAACAAGTTCCGCGGCATGATGGGCACGCAGGGGCAGTTCGCGATCAACGAACGCTGGAATTTCGGCTGGGACGTGTTGCTGCAGACCGACAAGAACTTCTCCAACACCTACAACATCGCCAAGTACAATGCCTACGTTCACCAGTCGTCCGTCTACCTGACCGGCCTTAATGACCGTAATTATTTCGACGTGCGCGCCATGCATTTCGAGGTCCAGGAAGATACGCCCAACGAAAATGCCGCGGCGCGAAGCGGCCAGCAGCCTTGGGTGCTGCCCTCGCTCGACTATGCCTATATCCCCGACACATCGGTCGCCGGCGGCCAGTTGTCGTTCAACGTAAATACGCGAGTCATTCGCCGCGAAGATCTTGACGAAGCTTTCAACACGCCATACGATTCTGCCACGCCGGCACAGCGTGTCCGTGGCATAGAGGGCGAGTCTGGCAGACTCACCACCGAAGCCGAATGGAAGCGGACATTCGTTACCGATGATGGGCTGGTATTGACACCACTGCTGGCATTCCAGGGCGATGTTGACTACGTCCGCGCGTCATCGGCTTCGCTCGCGGCCATTCAGGAGATGGCCGCCAACCCTGACATACATACCAGCGAAGACATGCGCTCGTCCTTCGCACGCTACATGGCGACCGCCGGGCTCGAGATGAGCTGGCCGCTGTTGTTCTCGCTGGCCAGCGGGTCGAGCCACGTTGTCGAGCCGATGGCTCAGGTGTTCCTGCGCCCGAACGAACAGTATGTCGGCGGCCTCTCCATTCCGAACGAAGACGCTCAAAGCATGGTTTTCGATGCAACCACGCTGTTCGAACGCGACAAGTTCTCCGGTTACGACCGCATCGAGGGCGGCTCGCGTGCCAATGTCGGCCTGCGCTATTCCGGCTCCTACATCAACGGCTGGGGCACCAATGCGATCTTCGGCCAGTCCTATCAGATTGGCGGCGAAAACTCCTTTGCGGCACCCGATCTGGTCAATGTCGGCGCAAATTCAGGGCTTGAGACGACCAAGTCCGACTATGTCGGCCTGTTTGGCATAACCAGCCCCAATGGCTTCGCGGCCTCCGTCAGCGGCCGTTTCGACGAACAGAGCTTCGAGATCCGCCGCGCCGAGCTGAAAGCTGCTTATTCCGGCCTGCCGGTGTCGTTGAGCGCCAAGTATGCCTTCATCCAGGCCCAGCCGCTCTATGGGTTCACGACCGACCGTCACGAGGTCACGCTCGGCGCATCGACACATCTTGCCGAGAACTGGCGCGTGTTCGGAACAGGAACCTACGATTTGCAGGAGGGCCTGCTGGTCAAGGACGGGGTGGGCTTCGCCTACAACGATTCCTGCTTCACCTATCTGATGACGTACGCGCAGTCGCGTGACCTGAACACCAGGGAAGTGACGCAGAGCATCGGATTCAACCTGTCGTTCCGCACCCTCGGCGACTTCGGCTCGTCGACCAACGCAATCGACACCATCCAATAAGCGGCGACATCGTTTCGCCGCATAGGGCTGGCACGGATTCGCGTATCCGGAAGGGGACGGAATTGGGCGGAGCCGGAATAGAATTGGGATGCCAACGATGAGGAAATACCTCTTTTCAGCAGGGTTCGCGTTGCTTGTGGCGGCGACATCCCTGTCGATGACCGTGATGACGCCGCCGGCTTTCGCCAGCGAGATCAAATACGTCGTCAACGACATAGCAATCACCAGTGGTGACATCGCCCATCGTGCCGCCTTCCTGAAGCTGCAACACAAGAAGGGCGACGCTGCCCAGGAAATGATCGACCAGACGCTGCGCCTCGCCGAGGCCAGACGGCTTGGCATCCGTATCAGCGATGCCCAGGTTGAGGCCGCCTATCAGCGCTTTGCCACCAACAACAAGATGCAGCTCGGCCAGCTCGACGGCGTCATGGAAAAATCCGGCGTCAGCAAGGACCATTTCAAGGAGTTCATTCGTGCCCAGATGGCATGGAACCAAGCCTTGAGCGCGCGTTACCGCTCCGGTGAAGGTGGCAGCGTGACCGAACAGGACGCGGTGCGGCGCATGCTTGACAAGGGCGGCGCCAAGCCGAGCGCCATGGAATACATGCTGCAGCAGGTCATCTTCGTCGTGCCAGCGGCCGAACGCAGCGCGACACTGGCCAAGCGCAAGCGCGAGGCCGATGCCATGCGTGCCCGCTTCAACGGCTGCAACACGACACGCGAGTTCGCCAAGGGCCTGATCGACGTCACCGTTCGCGACCTCGGCCGGATTCTGGCGCCGCAACTACCGCCGGACTGGGCCGAGCAGATCAAGGCGACCAAGGTCGGTGGCGCCACCGTCACGCGCGAGACCGAACGCGGCGTCGAATTCATCGGCATCTGCTCGTCGCGCGAAGTGTCCGACGACAAGACGGCACAGATGGTATTCCAGAGCGAAGGCTCCAACGACAAGGCCGCCGACGATCTCAGCAAGAAATATGTTGACGAGCTGAAGGCTAAAGCCCGCATCGTCAAGCGCTGACGTGGGCCGCGCGATGACCGCGCTGGCGTTGAGCGTCGGCGATCCGTCCGGTATCGGCCCTGAAATCGCCATCGCCGGCTTCCTTGCGCGGGACGCCGTCGGCTTGCCCCCCTTCTACCTTCTGGCCGACCCGGCCGTGGTCGCGGCGCGCGCGCGCCACCTTGGCGTTTCGCTGCCTGTCCAGGAAGTGACGCCGGTGCAGGCGATCGAGGTCTTTGGCCGCGCCTTGCCGATCGTTCCCCTGACGGAGCGCTTCATCGACAGCCCCGGCCGGCCAGACCCCGCCAACGCAGCCGGCACCATCGAAGCGATCGACCGCGCGGTCGAGGCCTGCCTTGCCGGCGAGGCGGCCGCCGTGGTGACTTGCCCGATCGCCAAGAAGCCGCTCTATGATGCCGGCTTCCGTTTTCCCGGCCACACCGAATATCTGGCGCATCTGGCGGCTCGGCACAGCGGCGTCGAGGCGATGCCGGTGATGATGCTGGCAGGCCCGGACTTACGCACGGTTCCCGTAACCATCCACATCGCCCTGGCCGACGTGCCGAAGGCCCTGAGCACCGAATTGATCGTCGCGACCGCACGCATCACCGCGGCCGACCTTGCCGGCCGCTTCGGCATCGCCAGGCCTCGGCTCGCCATTGCCGGCCTCAATCCGCATGCCGGCGAAGGCGGCTCCATGGGCATGGAAGACGAGCATATCGTGCGCCCAGCGGTCGACACCCTGCGCGCTGAAGGCATCGATGCTTTCGGGCCCTTGCCCGCCGACACGCTGTTCCATGCCCGGGCGCGGGCAGGCTACGACGCCGCACTGTGCATGTATCACGACCAGGCGTTGATCCCGGCCAAGACGCTGGCCTTCGACGAAGCTGTCAACGTCACGCTGGGCCTGCCCTTCATCCGCACCTCCCCCGACCACGGCACCGCCTTCGACATCGCCGGCAAGGGCGTGGCGCGGCCGGACAGCCTGATAGCGGCGCTGAAGCTCGCCAGGAAGCTCGCCGACATCGACGCGAAGGCCGTCGCCGCATGAGTGCTTCCGCTTCCGGTCTTCGCGCATGAGCATCGATGGGCTGCCACCACTGCGCGACGTCATCGAGCGCCATGGGCTGCAGGCGAAAAAGGCTCTCGGCCAGAACTTCCTGCTCGATCTCAATCTGACCGGCAAGATCGCACGCAGCGCCGGCGACCTGGCAAATGCCACGGTGATCGAGGTCGGGCCCGGGCCTGGAGGGCTGACAAGGGCGCTGCTATCGAACGGCGCCCGCCGGGTCGTTGCCATCGAGCGCGACGAACGCTGCCTGGCTGCGCTTGCCGAAGTCTCCGCTCATTACCCCGGTCGGCTGGAGGTGATTTCGGGCGACGCGCTGAAGACCGACTTCGCGGCACTCGCCTCGGAGGCCGACCACGGTCCGGTCCGGATCGTGGCCAACCTGCCTTACAATATCGGCACGGAACTGCTGGTCCGATGGCTGACGGTCCCAAACTGGCCGCCCTACTACGCCTCGATGACGCTGATGTTCCAGCGTGAGGTCGCCCAGCGCATCGTGGCGGCACCCGACAGCGATGCCTATGGCAGGCTGGGCGTGCTCGCCGGCTGGCGCACGCAGGCCAGGATCGCCTTCGACGTCCCGCCTCAGGCCTTCACGCCGCCACCCAAGGTCACCTCTTCGGTGGTGCACCTGGAGCCGCGCACGACACCCCTGCCCGCCGATGTGAAGAAACTCGGCCGAGTCACGGAAGCCGCCTTCGGCCAACGCCGGAAGATGCTGCGCCAGAGCGTGAAAAGCCTCGGCGGCGAGGCCTTGCTCGAACGAGCGGGGATCGACCCGACGCGCAGGGCGGAAACACTCAGCGTCGAGGAGTTCGTGCGGCTGACCAATGCGGTCTAACTCCGCTCTCTCCGTTCACGGGGAGACGATGCCGGCAGGCAGATGAAGGGCAGTGCGAAGTTGCGAAGGTATGGTGCTGCCCCTCGTCCGGTCCTTCGGGCCACCTTCTCCCCGTTGACGGGAAGAAGGAAAGGGCGATCACACCGTTTTCTCGTCCAGCAATCCCGACACGAAATCGAAGAGACCCGGCCGGCGGTCGCGCCGCAGCCGCTCGGCAACGACGATGCCGCGCACTTCGGCGAAGGCACGGTCGAGATCGTCGTTGACGATGACGAAGTCATATTCCTTCCAGTGCTCGATCTCGTTGCGGGCGTTCTTCAGCCGCGTCTCGATCACCGCTTCCTGGTCCTCGGCGCGGCGCTTCAGCCGCGCCTTCAATTCTTTCATCGACGGAGGCAGGATGAAGATCGAGACGATGTCAGCGCGCATCTTCTCCTTGAGCTGCTGAGCGCCCTGCCAGTCAATGTCGAACAGCATGTCGCGGCCCTGCGCCAGCGCCAGTTCGGCCGGCTCGCGCGGTGTCGCGTAGCAATTGCCGTGCACCTCCGCCCATTCGAGGAGCGCGTCGGAATCGCGCAACCGCTCGAATTCGCGCATCGTGCGGAAGTGGTAGTGAACGCCCTCGATTTCCGAACCCCGGCGCGGCCTTGTGGTAACCGAGACCGACAGTTCAAGGCTTGAATCGCTCTCCAGAAGGTTGCGCGCGATCGTCGACTTGCCGGCCCCCGATGGAGACGACAGGACGAGCATCAACCCCCGGCGGCGGATGCGGGACCCCAAATCCCTGGGAACCATCGGTTCCTTGGCAACCATCGGCTACTCCAGATTCTGGACCTGTTCACGAAACTGGTCGACCACGGCCTTCAACTCCAGCCCAATCGCTGTGACTGTCGCGGCGTTCGACTTGGAGCACAGCGTATTTGATTCGCGGTTAAATTCCTGTGCCAGAAAATCGAGCTTGCGGCCGACCGCGCCGCCGCCCTCAAGCAAGGCCCGGCCAGACGCGACATGCGTTTTCAGCCGGTCGATCTCTTCGCGAATATCGGCCTTGGTGGCAAGGAACGCCGCCTCCATGTGCAGCCGGCTTGCATCCAGATTGGCGGATGCGTCCATCAGCAGCCTGACCTGCTCGGCGATGCGTTCGCGGATCACCGCCGCATCGCGTGACGGGTCAGCTTCCGCGCGCAGGGTCAGCGTCTCGATAGTATCGACATGGCCGGACAAAAGCACGGCCAGTGCTGCGCCCTCACCGTGCCTGGCCTGTTCCAGGCCGTTCAGCGCCACGTCGAGCGCGGCCATGATGGCGGCGTCGAGTGCGGTCCGCGCCTCTTCGGTCTCGATGGTTTCAGGTACGTCGAGCACACCACGCAGCGACAGCAATCCGTCAGCCGTCGCGGGCGCGACGCCGAACTGCTCCTGCAGCCGCTTGGCCAGGCCGGCAAGATCCTTCAGAAACGCCTCGTTGACGATAGGTTGCGCCTGCGTGCCGGCGGCGCGGCCGATGGTCAGCGTCGCCTGGAAATTGCCGCGGGCGAAACGCTTCTGCAGCGTTTGCCTGACCACAGGTTCCAGCCGCTCGAATCCTTGGGGCAGCCGCAGTCGCACCTCGACGCTCTTGCCATTGACGGATTTGACTTCCCAGGCAATGGAGGTGCCGTCGTGCTCGGCGACGGCCCGCGCGAAACCGGTCATACTCTGCAAATTCATGTCGCCCGCACATCCCTGGCGCCTCACCCTGAAACCGGTTTTCCGGTAGGGCAAGCGCGGCTTAAAATGACTACGCCGCGAACGCGTCGAAATCGGACGCCTGGCGTTCTCTCAAATGTCAGGCCGCCGCCTTCCAGGCAACGCCTTTCTTCACATTACTGGGCCGCGCCCGCATCACCGCCGGCATCGCCATTGT
>NZ_RZSJ01000449.1:0-5258 GCF_003998025.1 Mesorhizobium sp. M8A.F.Ca.ET.021.01.1.1 | reverse complement strand
CGTGGATAGAGGAAGCCGGCAGCATCAGCCTGCCGATCCTGATCACCAACACCCATGCGGTCGGCCCCTGTCATCGCGGCATCATCGACTGGGTGGCGCGCCACAAGCCCGACGTCGCCGATCAGTGGCTGCTGCCGGTGGTGGCCGAAACCTGGGATGGCTATCTCAACGATATCAACGGCTCGCATGTCACGGTCGACCATGCGATCGCGGCGATCGACAATGCGACGAGCGGCCACATCGAGGAAGGCTCGGTCGGCGGCGGCACGGGCATGAACTGCTACGCTTTCAAGGGCGGCTCGGGCACGGCTTCAAGGGTCGTCGACTACGGCCATCGCTCCTACACGGTCGGCGTCTTCCTGCAAGCCAATTTCGGCTCGCGCCGGGAACTCACCATTGCCGGCGCGCCGCTCGGCAACGAACTGGCCGACGACAACCCGATGGAGGCCTATTTCAGCGGCGGCCCGACGGGCGCCGGCTCCTGCATCGGCATCGTCGCCACAGATGCGCCGCTGCTGCCTGGCCAGTGCAAGGCGCTGGCCAGGCGCGTGCCGCTCGGTCTCGCACGGACAGGCACCACCGGCTCGCATTTCTCCGGCGATATCTTTCTCGCTTTCTCGACCGCCAACCGCGACGCCCTCAACGGCCGCTTCCCGCGGGGACCGGCGACCGAACACAGCTATGGGCACATGGATTTCATCGCGTGGGGTCGCATGGATGATTTCTACGCAGCCGTCGTGCAAGCGGCCGAAGAGGCGGTGCTCAACGCGCTTGTCGCCAACAGCGACATGATCGGCCGCGACGGCAATCGGAGCCCCGCCCTGCCGCATGCCAAGGTGGTGACGGCTCTGAACGCGCGTGGGGTCATGGCTGATCGACAATAACGAAGGCCAATCCGGCAAACTGCTTGACAAAAAAAGGGCCCGGGCGTTTTCAGCCCGGGCCTTTTCCATAATGAGCATCCGTTCGCGGCGCAGAGTTGCATGCGCCGCAAAGAGGATCAGGCGGCGGCCGAAACCTCTGCGCTGGCCGGCACCGAAGCGATCGTCTTCAGAATCTGCGAGGCGATCTGGTAAGGGTCGCCCTGCGAGTTCGGACGGCGGTCTTCCAGATAGCCCTTGTAGTCGTTCTTGACGAACGAATGCGGGACGCGGATCGACGCGCCGCGGTCGGCGATGCCATAGCTGAACCTATTCCACGGCGCGGTCTCATGCTTGCCGGTCAAACGCTTGTCGTTGTCCGGGCCGTAGACGGCGATGTGGTCCATCAGATTCTTGTCGAAAGCCGCCATCAGCGCTTCGAAATAGGCCTTGCCGCCGACTTCACGCATATAGGCGGTCGAGAAATTGGCATGCATGCCCGAGCCGTTCCAGTCGGTGTCGCCGAGCGGCTTGCAATGGTATTCGATGTCGATGCCGTACTTCTCGGTCAGGCGCTGCATCAGATAGCGGGCCATCCACATCTGGTCGGCGGCCTTTTTGGAGCCCTTGCCGAAAATCTGGAATTCCCACTGGCCCTTGGCCACTTCGGCGTTGATGCCTTCGTGGTTGATGCCGGCCGCGAGGCAGAGATCAAGATGTTCCTCGACGATCTGGCGCGCGACAGAGCCGACATTCGAATAGCCGACGCCGGTATAGTACGGGCCCTGCGGTGCGGGATAGCCGCTCTCGGGGAAGCCGAGCGGACGGCCGTCCTTGTAGAAGAAATACTCCTGCTCGAAGCCGAACCAGGCGCCTTCGTCGTCGAGGATGGTGGCGCGCTTGTTGGATGCATGCGGCGTCACGCCATCGGGCATCATGACTTCGCACATGACGAGCACGCCGTTGGTGCGGGCCGGATCGGGATAGACCGCGACAGGCTTCAGCACGCAGTCGGAGCTATGCCCTTCGGCCTGCTGCGTCGATGACCCGTCGAAGCCCCACAGCGGCAGCTGCTCGAGCGTCGGGAACTCGGCGAATTCCTTGATCTGCGTCTTGCCGCGAAGATTGGGGACCGGGGTGTATCCATCGAGCCAGATATACTCGAGCTTGTATTTGGTCATTCTAGAGCCTCTCGTTGCTTGGACACCGCAAGCAGGCGATGTCGATGCATGGCCGAAACAGGCCGGCCTGCCGATGATTAAAAAGCAATTCGTATGCCACTCGGCCTCCGACGGGTGCGGCAAAATGGTCATGCCAAGGCTTTGATTTTGCTGAGCCGTCTTAGCAATGCGTGCAGATCGCCCAAGCCGCAATACTGCTTAAATCATAGGCAAATCATGATCTTTTCGTAGGCATATTGCCTAAATGACTCGCAGAACCTATTTTAATGAGAACTGAATCGACGAGCTTCTGAAAAACAAGGGAGACCGGCAATGCAAGTCACGCAATCGCGTCCGTCGGCGAAAATCCTGATGTTCCCGCTGGCAGCGCGCAGGCCTGCCTTAAATTTAGGCGCCAAGGCCAAATTCGCGGCAGAGCTTGCCGCGCTTCGCGGCGAGCACGCCGATTTCGATGGCTGGTACCACGAGGCCGCCGTCGAGGAAGAAAACCCGCAACGGAAAAGCTGAAGCCGCTCCACGTCGATCTCGCATGAAAAAGCCCGGCGCGATCGCTCGCGCCGGGCTTTTCGTTCGTAAGAGCCTATCGACTACTCCTTGGCGTGCAGGTCGGTTCCCAGCGTATCCTTGACGAAGATCATGCCGATGATCAGCGTCATCGCCGCGATGACCACCGGGTACCAAAGGCCATAGTAGATGTCGCCCTTGTAGGCGCTGAGCGCGAACACCGTCGCCGGCAGCAGGCCGCCGAACCAGCCATTGCCGATGTGGTAGGGCAATGACATGCCGGTGTAGCGGATGCGAGTCGGGAACATCTCGACAAGGATCGCCGCGATCGGCCCGTAAACCATGGTCACGAACAGCACCAGGATGAACAGGATACCGATTGTCATCGGCCAGTTCACCGCCGCCGGATCGGCGAACATGGCAAAGGCACCGCCGTCCGGTATGTTGTAGACGGTGACCTCGGGTGCGCCCGCGGCCTCATCGGTGGTCAAGAGCTTGTCCTTGACCGCCTGATCGGTCGGCACCGCTGCCTTCTCGCCGCCGCGGATCGCGGCTGCGTCGAGCTTGAGTTCAGGATTGGCTGCGATGAAGGCATCGAGTTTCTGGTCCGCAACCTTAATTGCCGCACGCTTCAGCGGATAACCGCTGTCCCGCAGGGACATGTTGACGGCCTTGACGAAGACCGCGTCCTTGGCCTTGGCCTGATCGCCGGCCGCGACCGCATCGTAGGACGGCACCGTCTCTGTACCAATCTTGACTGACGCAGCCGTCCCGGCCGCCGCCGTCGACACCACATCGTACGGAACCGAGTTCTTGGTCAGGAACGAAGTCGCGATGTCGCAGGATGTCGTGAACTTCGCCGTGCCGACCGGATTGAACTGGAACCTGCAGTCGCCGGGTGCCGCCGTCACCGTTGCCCGGGTGCTCTGCTGTGCCTTGGCGAGCGCCGGATTGGCGGCCCAGGTCAACGCCTTGAACAGCGGGAAGGTGCAGACGATGGCCAGCGCAAGGCCAGCCATGATGATCGGCTTGCGGCCGATCTTGTCGGACAGCCAGCCGAACACGACAAAGAAGATCGAGCCGAGCGCCAGCGCGATGGCGATCATGATGTTGACCGACTGCGCGTCGACTTTCAGCACGTTCTGCAGGAAGAACAGCGCGTAGAACTGGCCGTTGTACCAGACGACGGCCTGACCGGCGGTGAGGCCGAGCAGCGCCAGGAGCGCGATCTTGGCGTTCTTCCACTGACCAAAGGCTTCCGAGAGCGGCGCCTTGGAGCCCTTGCCTTCTTCCTTCATCTTCTGGAAGGTCGGGGACTCCGACAGAGACAACCGGATCCAGATAGAAACGGCGAGCAGCAGGAAAGAGACGATGAAAGGAATGCGCCAGCCCCAGGCGGCGTAGGTCTCCTTGCTCAGCGATCCCTGCACGATCAGGATGATGATCAGCGACAGGAACAGGCCTAGCGTCGCGGTCGTCTGGATCCATGAGGTGTAGAAGCCGCGGCGGTCATCGGGCGCGTGCTCGGCGACGTAGGTGGCCGCACCACCATATTCGCCGCCCAGCGCCAAGCCCTGCAGCATGCGCAGGGCGATCAGGATCACCGGAGCCGCGATGCCCAAGGTCGCATAGCCGGGCAGCAGGCCGACCAGGAAGGTCGAGAGACCCATGATCGTCATGGTGACCAGGAATGTGTATTTGCGGCCGACGAGGTCGCCGATGCGACCGAACAGCAGCGCGCCGAACGGGCGCACCAGGAAGCCCGCGGCAAAGGCAAGCAGCGCGAAGATGTTGCGCGTTGCCTCGGGAATGGTCGGGCTGAAAAAGGTCGAGCCGATGAAAGCCGCCAGCGAGCCGTAGAGATAGAAATCGTACCATTCGAAAACGGTGCCGAGCGAGGAAGCGAAGATGACTTTCTTCTCCTCTCGCGTCATGCCGCGGCTCGTTCCGCCGGCGGTCGATGCCATTGCCATTGAGTTATCCTCCCGTGAGACCCAGTCCTCGATGCTGTGCGCCAACGTCCGCGTTCTCCTCGGAACGCGGACTCACAAGACGCAGCCAACACAGGAAAAATGGCAGAAAGCGCCGGGGAAAGGCACCGCGACGATGGGATTATGACTTTCGTATTAGGTGCAGTGCGAAGGCGGAGCGAAGCGCTCAGGCCTGCAGCGCTTCGAGCAGGCTGACGGCGGCCATCATATCTCGTTTGCGCGCGGTGCGGCGCGCGACGGCTTCGGCGTCCTGTCCCCACTGCGCGATCTGCCAGTCTTCGTCGACATGGCCGGCGGCCCAGGCTTCCTCGCCGTCGAGCTCGCCGAAATCGACCGCCAGCGCCAGCAGTGCCGAGCCGGTCAGCGACGTCATGACATGAATGGCGGCAAGGCGCAGCGGTTGGGCGCGCTGCGCCAGATGGCTGCCCAGCACGGCAATGGTCTCGCGCGGCTGCTCGACATGGATGATGCCCTCGGCAAGGTTGAAGCGAACCCCGAGCGAAGCGCGCGCCCAGTCGATGACGGGATCCCACTGCTCGTTCTGCCGCTCGACCAGCCCTTGTGGGGCGTCGGCGCGATAGCAGAGCAGGTCCGACGAGGCGAAACGCAGAATGTCTTCCAGCACCGCCTGCGGATCGCTGGCCACGCCATCGATGGCGGTGTTGACAAGCCGCATCACCGGCATCGTCACCGGATTGATCGTCTCGCCCTGTTCCGCGAAC
>NZ_RZSJ01000448.1:0-5260 GCF_003998025.1 Mesorhizobium sp. M8A.F.Ca.ET.021.01.1.1 | reverse complement strand
ATCGCCACCGGCGTCAGCTGGGCACGGTTGGTGACATCGCCGATCGCCCAGATATTGTCGATGTTGGTGCGGGAAAACCGGTCGACCTTGATCGCACCCGTCGCGGCGGTCATCTCGATGCCTACGCCTTCCAGGCCCATATTCTCGGTGTTGGGGATGCGGCCGATGGCCAGCATCACCTGGTCGACCGTTAGCACCTGCCCGCTCGTGAGCTGCGCGTCGAGCCGCCCGTCCGGCCGCTTGCTGACCGATTCGGAGACGGCATGGCAAAGGATCTTTATTCCCTTCTTTTCCATCGTCTCATGCAGCGTGCGCCGCAGGTCCATGTCGAAACGGCCAAGGATTTCCTTACCGCGATAGACCAGCGTGGTGTCTACGCCGAGGCCGTGAAAGATGTTGGCGAACTCGACCGCGATATAGCCCCCGCCCTCTATCATGATCGCCTTCGGCAGCTCCTTGAGATCGAAAGCCTCGTTGGAAAAGATACAGTGTTCGTGGCCGGGCAGTGCCGGATGGGCAGCCGGACGGCCGCCGGTGGCGATCAGGATCTGATCGGCGGTGACGGTGCGGTCCTCGCCCAGGAGATGGATCACGTGCGGGTCGACGATCATCGCCCGCGAATGAAAGGTCTCGCCACCCGAGCCCTCGACATTCCTCTTGTAGATCGCTTCCAGGCGGCTGATCTCGCGGTCCTTGTTGGCGACCAGCGTTTGCCAGTCGAAGCTGGCTTCCGGCACCGTCCAGCCATAGCCGGCGGCGTCGGCAAAATGCTCGGGAAACTGCGAGGCATAGACATAGAGTTTCTTCGGCACGCAGCCCCTGATGACGCAGGTGCCACCGAAACGGTATTCTTCGGCGATACCGACGCGTTTGCCGAGTGCTGCCGCGACCCGCGCCGCCCTTACCCCGCCGGAGCCGCCGCCGATGACGAAGAGGTCGTAGTCGTAACCGGCCATGAAGCGGCTCCTTGAACGTCGAAAATGTGAGTGACAGGTAGGCCGCAAACCATCAAAAGAAAAGCCCGGACAGGCCGGGCTTTACAGATGGCCGCAAGGGCCGCGTTTGAAATGCAGGATCAGTTCTGCGTGCCGTCGGCGGGAGCCGATCCGTCCGCGGGGGCGGCGCCATCCGCCGGGGCCGCATTGTCTGCCGGAGCGGCGCCATCGGCGGGCGCGGGCGTAGGCGCAGCCACCGCCTTCGCTTTTGCCGCCGCCGCCAGAGTTTCGCCGACCTGCTGGGCAAGATCGCGGGCTACGCCGTTCTGCCAGATGTCGGCGGCCTTGACGAGGTCACGCGTCACGGTCGGGCCGCTGTCGAGCAGCTTCTTGCCGGACTCGGAACTGTAGAAGGCCGCGATGTCGGTGAGCTCCTTTTCGGAAAACACCTTCGCATAGGCAAGAGCCGTTTCCTTCTCGAGGTCCGCGCGGCGCGAGGCCAGCGCCAGCGCCTTCTCGTTTATCGTCTTGCCGATCAGCTCCTGCATGTCAGGGTTCTTCTGGATGAGCTGCGATTCGAGCGCCGCGGCGGCCTGCGGCAGGATGTTGTCGAACGGGTCGGTCGCGTGGATCGCGGCGACCGCGGCGCGTGCGGCCTTCAGATGCGATTCCGTGACGTCCTGCGCGAAGACAGGCGAGGAGAACGCGAAGACAGCCGAAGCCGCCACGAGAACTGAAAGACGGCGAACCCGGTTATGCAACATCATGATCGGTAGAACTCCCTGGTTTTCGGGCGGCATGGACGGTTTGGATACCGTCGCCGCCGGCGATGATGGCCGCTGACGCCAGCCCGATGAAAAGACCATGCTCGACCACGCCAGGAATGGCGTGGAGAGCATTCGAAAGCGCTCTTGTATCCGGAATGCGGCCAAAAGATGCATCGAGGATAAAATGGCCGCCGTCTGTAACAAAAGGCTGGCCTCCCGTCATCCTCAATGTCACCGGACCGGAAAGGCCGAGATTTCCGGCCACCACGGCCACGGCGATCTCGGTCGAGCGCAGGCCGAACTGATTGACTTCGATGGGAAGAGGAAACCGGCCGAGCGTCTCGACCATCTTCGAACGGTCGGCGATGACGATCATGCGCTGCGAAGCCGCGGCCACGATCTTCTCACGCAGCAGCGCACCGCCGCCGCCCTTGATCAATGTCAGCTCACCGTCGACCTCGTCGGCGCCGTCGACGGTGAGATCGAGCTCGGGTGTTTCCTCCAGCGTCGACAGCGGCACACCGAGTTCGCGGCACAGCGCGGCGGTGCGTTCCGAGGTCGGCACGCCGATAATGGTCATGCCTGAGGCAACCTTGTCGGCGAGCAGCCGCACGAATTCCTCGGCAGTGGTGCCGGTGCCGATGCCGAGCCGCATGCCGTCGGTGACATGGGCAAGAGCCGCCCGCGCGGCCTCGACCTTCAATTGCCTCGCATCCATGCTGCTTGCTGCCCCGAAACCTGATGCACGTCGCCCAACAGTGACCTCGGTTTGGGAACGACATGCATGAAACAAAAACCCAAGGCGTGTCGCATGGGTCCGTTTCGATGCGACGTGCTTTGGCGTTTGGGCTCCTAGCATTTTTGCTGGCCGGGTCAAAGCCCTTGGCGGCTGCGCCACCAGTTTGCTTGCCTTAAAGCGTCGCAGCCGCTATCGCCTGCCGATGCGCAAACCTGCTCAGGATGGATCATGAGTCGCCCGATCATCGTGTTCGACCTCGACGGAACGCTGATTGACACGGCGCCGGACTTGCTCGACAGCCTCAACCACAGCCTGGCGGCCAGCGAACTGGCGGCCGTCGACGAAGCCGGCTTCAAACGCTTCGTCGGCCATGGCGGCCGGGTGATGATCGAACGGGCGCATGCCGCGCAGCAACGATCCCTCAAGGTTGAGGAGCACGACCGGCTGCTGAAACTGTTCCTTGATCACTACACCGACAACATTCCGGGCAAATCCCGCCCCTACCCCGGCGTGATCGAGGCGATTGCCCGCTTTGAGAAGGCCGGCTATCTGCTGGCCATCTGCACCAATAAATACGAAGCCAATTCGCTGGCGCTGATCGAGGCGCTCGGCCTGACCAGGCATTTCGCGGCAATTGCCGGACAGGATACGTTCGCGTTTCGCAAACCCGATCCGCGCCACCTGATCGAAACCATCAAACTGGCCGGTGGCGATCCGCACCGCGCCTTGATGGTCGGCGATTCGCAAACCGATATCGACACTGCCAAGGCCGCCGGCATTCCTGTGGTCGCCGTCGATTTCGGCTACACCGATCGTCATGTGCGCGAGTTCGAGCCCTCGGCGGTGATATCGCATTTTGATGCATTGACGCTCGATCTGGCACAAGGGCTGATCGGCGCCGCCGCACACTGAGCGCCGGGGACGAAATCTCTCCGGAACGGGCCAGCCGGGACCGCAAATCCGATCTGTGTGAGAACACCAGACACTGCCTTGACTTAACCGGCCGGCCTCCCTTATATCGCGGCTCGCTTGGCCTTCGGGCAACGAGCGGGCGATTAGCTCAGCGGGAGAGCACACCCTTCACACGGGTGGGGTCGCAGGTTCAATCCCTGCATCGCCCACCATCCAACCTGAAGAAATCGTTGGATGTTCGGCCGCAATCAAATTCTCTTGAAAGCTTACTGGCGCGTAGGACAAGGCTTGCTGGCGCGTAAGCAAATGTAGGCCAGTGCAAAATCATGGTCGGAAACTCGACGTTCCAAGTCGTGCGAAAACACGACGGGTTTAGATGTCTTTCGTCGGCGCGGTCACGCTTCTTTTGGGCCAACAGTTGCCTGCCTCCGGAACCAACCAATACACCAGCGAGTTTCCCTCCGTCGAAACCTGAGGGAAAACCATGTCCAGATTTCTGCTGGCGACCAGCGTCGCCGTTCTTCTTACCAGCGGATCGGCCTTTGCCGCGGATGAAGCCCCCCTGCCGCCACCCAATGCCAAGAAGCTGTCGGAGATCATCGCGAAGGTCGAGCAACGCGACGGCTTTCGCTACGTGAAAGAAGTCGATTGGGACAAAGACGGCTACACCGTCACCTACTACACCTCGGACAAGGCAAAAGTCGAAATCGACTTCGATCCTGTGACGGCCGAACCAAAATAAGGTTCGCAGGGACGTCGTCGCCAATGCGCTGCCTTCGAGCATTCTCAGCGACGAAACGCGCGCCCACATTGTCCATCCTGGGGTATGTTATGCCTTGGACAAACCTGTTGGCTTGGGGGCTATGATGCGATGTTTCGCTGGAACCTATTTTCTGTCTGTACTCGCCATCATCCCAGCCGACGGCTTCCTTGCCGTTTCTCCCGCGCGAGCCGATGGCCCGTCCTTCGACTGCGCCAAGGCTGCAGTGCCCGCGGAAAAAGCGATCTGTGCCGACCCGCAGCTGTCGGCGATCGATCTGCTGGTTTCGAAGGCGTTGAAGGGATTCGAGCCGGCGTTCGGCGGCGACAAGCGCAGGATTGCCCGCGGGCTGATCGCCGATCGCAATGCCTGCGAGAGCGATACGGCCTGTATCGTCAGCGCCCTCAACAACGCCTTGCAGACCTATGGCAATGCGCCCTCCTGGATCCAGGACTACAACATCGCGCTGATTGGCAAGAAGGCGCTCGAAGCCGCCGGGCGAAACCCCGGGCACGTCGATCAGCCCCTGCCTTCGGCTATCGGCCAATGCGCATCGACGCACATCAAGACGCTTAGCGCCCGGCTCGGCGACGATCCGCTGGAAACGGCCAGTCCCGAAGCGGGCAGCGCGACCACGTTCACCAATGGCGGCGGGGCTGTCTCCTATGATCGCGAGGCCGGCTTGGCCGCCGCGAAGGTCGGAGAACCGGTCGTCATATGCCTGATCTCGATTCCCAGGGACTGCCCCAAGGACGACGACCGTGGCCGGGTCTATTATTCCGTCGACCTCGTCTCGAAAGGCTCCTGGGCTCTGCCGGATTCGCAGCATATGTGCGGCGGCGCCTGAACGGCGGGTTTCGTCCGTCCGCGTCGGGCCAAGACGTTAACAGTCTCTGTCTCCCCTTGCGTCAATTCGCCATTGATGGCTGATTGTGGAGTGACCGGGCTTCACGGGGGTGGGCATGTCGACTGCGAAGCACTTGATGAAGCGCGTCCTGATGATGCTCGCCGGCTATCTAGTCGCGATACTGGTTGGCCTGATCGCCGTGGTGGCGATCTATGCCGCGTTGAGCGCCCTGCCCAACGCGCCGGCCTATTTCGACCTCATGGGCGTCTCGCCGATCGCGGCCTTTGTGGTGCCGCCGCT
>NZ_RZSJ01000447.1:0-5279 GCF_003998025.1 Mesorhizobium sp. M8A.F.Ca.ET.021.01.1.1 | reverse complement strand
GCAGACCCTGCACGGTCTCGGCTTTCAGCGGCCAAGCGACATTTGCCGGGTCATCCGCGGCTGGCATTTCGGGCGCTATCGCGTCACCCAGTCGGCGGAGGCGCGTGAGCGGCTGACGGAACTGACGCCGGCACTGCTCAAGGCCTTCGGCCAGACGCGCCGGGCCGACGAGGCGCTGGTCCGTTTCGACGAGTTCCTCGCCGGCTTGCCGGCCGGCATACAACTGTTCTCGCTGCTGCAGTCGAACCCCGCACTGCTCAAGCTGATGGCGACGATCATGGGCGCGGCGCCCCGGCTGGCGGTGATCATCACCCGCCGGCCGCATGTCTTCGACGGCTTGCTCGACCCGGCATTGCTAACCGAGCTCCCCGACCGTGCCTATCTCTCGGCGCGGCTTTCCGCCTTCCTCGAAGGCGACAGGGCTTATGAGGACGTGCTCGACCGGCTGCGCATATTTGCTTCCGAGCAGAAATTCCTGATCGGTGTGCGGCTGCTCGCGGGCTCGATCGATCCGGCCCGCGCCGGCCGCGCTTTCTCCGATCTGGCGGACCTGACAATCGCGGCGGCATTGGAAGCGGTGACCGCCGAATTCGCGGTGCGCCACGGCACGATCGCCGGCGGTGTGGTCTCGCTGCTCGGCATGGGCAAGCTTGGCAGCCGCGAATTGACCGCCGGGTCGGATGTCGATCTCATCCTGCTCTACGATCACGATGCGGACGCCGAGGATTCCGATGGCGACAAACCGCTGGCGCCGTCGCACTACTACTCCCGCATGACGCAGCGGCTGATATCGGCGGTATCGGCGCCGACGGCGGAAGGGGTGCTTTACGAACTCGACCTGCGTTTGCGGCCGTCCGGCAACAAGGGACCGGTCGCCACCCATATCGATGCCTTCAAAAAATACCAGCGCCAGGAAGCCTGGACCTGGGAACACATGGCCCTGTCGCGGGCGCGTGCCATCGCCGGTGATGATGGCTTGTGCGGTGAGGTCGAGGCGGAAGTTGCCGCGGTGCTCGGCCAGTCGCGCGATGCGGCAAAGGTGAGGGCCGAGGCCTCGGAAATGCGTGCCATGATCGAGCAGGAAAAGCCGGCCCGCGACCCGTGGGACATCAAGCTGATCCCGGGCGGTCTGATCGATCTCGAATTCATCGCCCAGGTGGCTGTCATCAGCGGGCAGGTCGAGGCCGGACCGCGCGCCACCGGTACGGCCGAGATACTGTCTCGCCTGACGCCCCGTTTCGCCAATGCCGCGATCAGGCAGGACCTTGGCGATGCTTACGCCCTTTATCTGGCGCTGACCCAGATGACGCGGCTGTGCCTTACCGGACCCTTCGAACGTGACGACGTTCCGCCGGGGCTTTCGGATCTGCTTCTGGCGGTCACCGACCTGCCGGATTTCGGTGTGCTGGAAGCACATCTCAAGGAGACGTCGCAAAAGGTCAGGAAGGATTTCGACCTTTTGCTTCGTGCCGGGGGGTCGTGACCAACGACCATCCGGCCGCATCGGGGGTGACGATGCAACAGGAGAAAATCATGAGAAAGACAATCAAGCTCGCACTTGCCTTCATCGCCCTGGCCGGAGCCGTCGGCGGCGCCGCCTATGCCGAGAATGTCGACAGCGCAAATATGCGTCAGCGCACCATGATGCGGCTCGACAAGGCGATGAAGGAGAATGACGGCACCATTACCTTCGATCAGTTCTCCAATGTCATGGACGCGCGGCTCAAGAAGCTTGTCGCCGACAATGGCGGCAAACTGACTGTCGCTCAACTCGCCGACGCGCTGGAGAAGGCACGCTTCGAACGCATGGCCAGGCGCATCATCGCCCGTTACGACAGCAAGGGCGACGGCACGCTGACCGCTGATGACATCAGCGGCCGCGAGAGGAAGCTTTTCGCCGTGCTCGACAAGAACAATGACGGCAAGATCGAGAAGGGCGAACTGCCGAAGCGCGGCCGCTTTGGCCATGACCGCCAATGGGATCACGAAGGCAACGACGGCGGCCTGCAGTAGGATTGGTTGATGCGGGCTCCGACATCGTCCGCCGCAGTCCGTCGCTCAGGCCGCGGCCTTGACCGCCGTTGGCGCCTTCTTCACGGGAATGCGCACCGACACGATCGTGCCGACACTCTCGGTGGAACGGATCTTCAGGGCACCGCCCTGCAACTCGGCCAATGAGCGTGAAATCGCAAGGCCAAGACCGGAGCCGGCATGGTTCTTGGAAAACTGGTTCTGGACCTGCTCGAACGGGCGCCCGAGCTTGCCGAGCGCTTCCTTCGGGATACCGCAGCCATTGTCCTCGATTGTCAGCACCAGCGCGCCTGACGTGTTGCGGGCCCTGACCGATATGTGGCCGCCCTGGCCGGTGAACTTCACCGCATTGGACAGGAGGTTGATGACGATCTGCTTGATCGCCCGGCGATCGGCGAACAACGTCAGCGCGTCGGCGATACGCGTTTCCACGGTGATCGCCTTCTGCGCCGCCTGCAGCGACACGACACGCACCGTCTCGCTGATCAGTGGACCGAGATCGATCTGCTCCTGGTCCAGCGAGAACTGGCCCGCCTCGATCTTGGACATGTCGAGAATGTCGTTGATGACGCCAAGCAGGTATTTGCCGCTGCTGTTGATGTCGGTGGCGTACTCCTCGTAACGTTCTGAGCCCAGCGGGCCGAACAGCCCCTGTTCCATCAGTTCGGAGAAGCCGATGATGGCATTGAGCGGTGTGCGCAGTTCATGCGACATGTTGGCCAGGAATTCGGATTTGGCCCGGTTCGCCGCTTCGGCGCGCTCGGTTTCCTTCATGTATTTGCGGTTGAGGTCGACCAACTCGCGCGCCCGTTCCTCTTCTGCCCGGCGGGCGAGGCTGAGATCATGGATGGTCGCCATCAGCCGGCGCTCGCTGTCGACCAGCTTTTCCTGGTGCAGCTTGATCTGGGTGATGTCGGACCCGACCGAGACGATGCCGCCGTCCCTGGTCCGGAGTTCGTTGACCTGAAGCCAGCGGCCGTCGGACAGCTGCCGCTCGAACGTGGCGCCGCCCTGCGGACCATTGGTATTGGCAAGCCGGCGTTCCGAAGCAAAGGCCAGCATCCGCTCTTCCAGGGACGCGCGCGTCACACCTGGCATTACGTCGCGATCCGAGAGCCCGTTGTCCTGCTGGTATTTGGAATTGCACATGATCAGGTGCTGAGCCGAATCCCAAAGCACGAAGGATTCATTGATGTTCTCGATCGCGGTCCTGAGGCGAAGATCGGCCGCTTCGGAGCGCAGCGCCAGATGCCGTTGCTCGGTGACGTCGACCGCGATGCCGATCAGCTGGATCTCCGGCGCTTCCGGATCCATGACCTGTGCCCGGGCGCGCATCCACACCCATTGGCCATCGGCATGCCGCATCCGGAACACCTGGTCGATATGATCGATCTCGCGCGCGACGATCTTGTTGGCGAGTTCGAACAGGTCGCCGTCCTCGGGATGGATGATCTCGTCGACCTCGCCGAAGGACAGCATCGTCTCGCAGGGCTCGTAGCCGAGCATGTCGTACATCGAGCGTGACCAGTACATCTTGCCACGCACCATGTCCCAGTCCCAAAGGCCGCAGCGGCCGCGCACCAGCGCCATGTCGATACGCTGATGTGCCTCGAGATAGATGCGGTCGGCTGCCTGCGCGCGCGCCGCCTGTCCGAAATAGGCATAGAGGATGATGATAAGCACGCCGGCCGTCAGCACGAACAGGGTGACGTTGAGCGAGACTGTCTTGCGCCAAGTGTCGAAGACCGCCTCTTGCGGCACAAGCGCCGCGGCGGCTCCCTTCCTGTCCTTGGACAGGCTGACCGCCGCGTACCAGTCCTGACCGCCGATGTTGACCTCTATGACACCGGCGCGATCGCCGAACATGAACAAAGGCTGGCCGCCCTGGACGAGGCCGTCGAGCGCATGGCCTTGCCAGGGCACCGAACGCGGCGTCACCGCGGTGATCCTGAAGGCACTGTCGGTGACGACCAACACGTGGCTGCGGCCCATCGCGCCCTGGCGGCTGGTGGTCTCCAGCAGGTCCTGGGTGGCGCCCGGCAGCGTGTCCGACGTGGTGGCGAGCGAACTGGCGAGCTGCGCGGCGGCCAGCGTCAGGATCGCCTTGGCATCGCGCTCGACATCGTCGCGCTCGTTCATCAGCGAGAGCACACGCAGCGCCGCGATGACGAGCAGGAAGATGACGATGAGGGCCGGTATCGACCGACGCAGCAGCGGTTCAGCCGCAAGAAGCCGCTTGTAGGCCGGTTCGGCGATGAGCCGCGTATTCCCGGCAAGGCCGTCGCTGCGCGTCTCGCGACGCGCAAAAGCCATCCCACCGGGCGCGCCCCACGCGTCCGCCTTCGCCATAAATGGCACTCCCCGATTTCCAGTATGCCGCATTTCTATGTGCTGGTGACCCGGCAACACCGCACTTCCGAATCGCCATTAAAGAATCAAAGGTGATTCGCCTTGTCCAGTGGTCCGGCGAAAAAAGATTAAAAATCGACTTAAATAATGCTGAATCGACCCAATGCCCTTTTTGAGCGCGACCCTATGGCGAGGGCTATGTGACAGAAGGCGAGTCGGATAAGAGCGGACCGATCCTTGAGCTTTCCTTTACGGGATGTAGTTTATAAACTACAATTCCCTATGATCGATCTAAAGCAGACCGAAACGTTCCGAAAATAGTGGATGCGGCTAAAGGATGAGCGCGCTCGTGGCGCGATCTTTGCCCGGCTTGACCGTCTTGCTTATGGGCATCCGGGAGACGTTGAGCCTGTGGGAGAGGGGATAAGCGAGTTGCGTATCCACCATGGCCCCGGCTTACCGCGTCTATTTTCAGAAGCGGGGCAACACGATCATCGTCCTCCTGTGCGGCGGTGACAAAGGCACCCAGAAGAAGGACATCAAGACGGCGAAACGTCTGGCACAAGAATGGAGCGAATGAGATGGCTGAGAAACGGACGACCTTTGATCCGGCTGAAGGCCTGACCTCCGATGAGGCGATTGCGGCATTCATGGCGGAAGCGTTTGCTTCCGAAGATCCTGGCTATATCGCGCATTCGCTGGGTGTCGTTGCGCGCGCTAAGGGCATGGCCCAAATAGCGAGCCAGACGGGACTTTCGCGTGAACAGCTTTATCGCTCGTTCAGTGAGAACGGCAATCCGACACTAAAAACCACGATTGCAGTGATGAAGGCCCTTGGAATCGAGTTGACCGCAAAGGCACAGCCCCATCAGTCGGCTTGATAGGCGCCGGGCACAGGA
>NZ_RZSJ01000446.1:0-5287 GCF_003998025.1 Mesorhizobium sp. M8A.F.Ca.ET.021.01.1.1 | reverse complement strand
GCTTCCGCCTCAGGCGGCCTGCACCACCCTATCCTCGATGAGCATCGGGATGAAGGGCTCGTCAGGCGCTTCAGGCAGCACATGCGCCCAGGTCAGGATCTCCATGCGGCCGTCGAAATGCTCGACCACGGCGGTGCAGCTCTCCACCCAGTCACCGGTGTTGATATATTGCACGTCGCCATAGCTTTCGATGGCGGCATGGTGGATGTGCCCGCAGATGACGCCGTCGACATGCGAGCGTCGCGCTTCCTCGCTGAGCACCGTCTGGAACGAGCCGATGAAGTTCACGGCCTTCTTGACCTTGACCTTGGCCCAGGACGAAAACGACCAGTAAGGCAGGCCGAGCAGCTGACGCAGCCGCGTGATCACCCGGTTGACCTGCATGGCGGCGTCATAGGCATGGTCGCCGAGATAAGCGAGCCAACGCTGGTTGTGGACGACGGTATCGAACTGGTCGCCATGAATGACCAGCAGTCGCCGGCCATCGGCGGTTTCGTGGATGGCGCGGTCGGCCACGACGATGCCGCCGAAATGCACGCCCTGGAACTGGCGCGCGAATTCGTCGTGATTGCCGGCGATATAGGTGATCGAGGCGCCCTTGCGCGCCTTGCGCAGCAGTTTTTGCACGACGTCATTGTGGCTTTGCGGCCAGTGCCAGCTGCGCCTCAGGCGCCAGCCGTCGACGATATCGCCGACCAGATAGATGATGTCGGCATCGTGGTAGCGCAGGAAATCGATCAGGAAATCGGCCTTCGCCGCTTTCGAGCCCAAATGGACATCGGAAATGAACATGCTGCGGAAAGTGCGGGGCCCTTGGCCTGACATCGGATTCACCCTTGCTTTCGAGCAGCCTATGCCCCGATTCATGCAACAACCGTATGACGGTTGCGATTGGTCCAGCGCTGGCGCTAGCCTGCCGGGCAAATCAAAGGAGAAATCGTCATGGATCTTGGTATCCGCGGAAAGAAGGCCATCGTCTGCGCTTCGAGCAAGGGGCTCGGGCGTGGCTGCGCCATGGCGCTAGCCGAGGCAGGCTGCGACATCGTCGTCAATGGGCGCAATGCGGAGCTGGTCGCCAAAACCGCCGCGGAGCTGCGCCAACGCCATGGCGTGACGGTGACGGAAGTCGTCGGCGACGTTTCGAAGCCGGAGGTACAAAAAGCGTTGCTCGCCGCCTGTCCGGAACCCGACATCCTCGTCAACAACAATGGCGGGCCGCCGCTCCGCGATTTCCGCGAGCTCGATCGTGGAAAAATCCTCGAAGGCGTTACCCAGAACATGGTGACACCGATCGAACTGGTGCAGGCGGTCATCGACGGCATGGCGGCGCGCGGCTTCGGGCGCATCGTCAACATCACCTCGCTGTCGGTCTACGTCCCGATCCCCGGCCTCGACCTCTCATCGGGTGCGCGCGCCGGCCTGACGTCGTTCCTTGCCGGCGTGGCGCGCACGGTGATCGAGCGCAACGTGACCATCAACAGCCTGCTGCCGGGCAAGCTCGACACCGACCGGCTGCGCGGCCCGCACGAGGCCGGCACGCCGGAGGATCCCAAGGCGGCCGCGGCGCGCAAGACCCGCATCAGCGCCGACGTACCGGCCAAGCGGCTCGGCACGCCGGAGGAATTCGGCCAGATCTGCGCCTTCCTGTGCTCTGTCCATGCCGGCTATCTGACCGGACAGAATATACCCGTCGACGGAGGCCTCTACGTTAGCGCGTTTTGACCGGCGAGCCTGCGAAGCAGCGCAACCTGATTTCGCATGAAACATCCGTAACAAACTGATAAATAATGGATTTTGACGCGCCGGCATTTAAAGCTGCCGGCGCGTCAATTAGCGTCGCGAAAAACCTTGGCCTCATGCTAAAAGGACTCCCGAAGCAGGTTTCGAGGAGCGGCCGCATGGAAGGCGAGAACAAGAAAACGGCACGTTCGGACCTCGACGAAGCCGCCCTCTACTTCCACAAGCATCCGACGCCGGGAAAGCTCGAGATCCAGGCGACCAAGCCGCTCGGCAACCAGCGCGACCTGGCGCTCGCCTATTCGCCTGGCGTCGCCGCCCCTTGCCTCGAGATCCGCGACAATCCCGCGACTGCCGCCGACTACACGGCGCGCGCCAACCTGGTCGGCGTCGTGTCGAACGGGTCGGCCGTGCTCGGCCTCGGCAATATCGGGCCGCTGGCCTCCAAGCCGGTGATGGAGGGCAAGGCGGTCCTGTTCAAGAAGTTCGCCGGCATCGATGTCTTCGACATCGAGATCGACGCGCCGGAAATCGAGCGCATGGTCGAGACCGTCGCGGCTCTGGAACCGACCTTCGGCGGCATCAACCTCGAGGACATCAAGGCGCCGGAGTGTTTTGAGGTCGAGGAACGCCTGAAGGCTCGCATGAGCATACCGGTGTTCCATGACGACCAGCACGGCACCGCCATCATCGTCGCCGCCGCCGTGCTCAATGGGCTGGAATTCGCCGGCAAGACCATTTCGGACATCAAGGTCGTCACCTCCGGAGCAGGTGCCGCCGCCCTTGCCTGCCTCAATCTGCTCGTTTCGCTCGGCGTGCGCGTCGAGAACATCTGGGTCACCGACCGTTTCGGCGTCGCCTACAAGGGCCGTGTCGACGAGATGGACCGCTGGAAAGACCCCTATGTAAAGGACACCGAGGCGCGCACGCTGGCCGACGTCATACCGGGCGCAGATGTTTTCCTCGGCCTCTCCGCCGCCGGCGTGTTGAAGCCGGAATTGCTGCAGCACATGGCGCCGAAGCCGTTGATCCTGGCGCTGGCCAATCCCAATCCGGAGATCATGCCGGAACTGGCGCGCGCGGCGCGTCCGGACGCCATGATCTGCACGGGCCGTTCCGATTTTCCCAATCAGGTCAACAACGTGCTTTGCTTCCCCTACATCTTCAGGGGTGCGCTCGACTGCGGCGCCAGCGCCATCAATGAGGAGATGAAGATGGCTGCGGTGCGGGCGATCGCCGCCCTCGCCCGCGAGGAACCTTCCGATGTCGCCGCGCGCGCCTACTCCGGCGAGACGCCGATCTTTGGCCCTGAGTTCCTGATTCCCTCGCCCTTCGACCCGCGCCTCATCCTGCGCATCGCGCCGGCCGTCGCCAAGGCAGCCTGCGACACCGGTGTGGCGACACGGCCGATCACCGACTTCGCCGCCTATATCGACAAGCTCAACCGCTTCGTCTTCCGCTCCGGCCTGGTGATGAAGCCGGTATTCTCCTCCGCCAAGGCTTCCAGCGCCAAACGCGTCATCTACGCCGACGGCGAGGACGAGCGTGTCCTGCGTGCCGCCCAGGTTGTGCTCGAGGAAGGCATCGCCGAACCGATCCTGATCGGCCGCCCGCATGTCATCGAGGTCAGGCTGAAGCGTTACGGCCGGCGCATCAAGCCCGGTGTCGATTTCGGCCTGATCACCCCGGAGGACGATCCGCGCTACCGCCACTATGTCGACCTCCTGATCGAACTCGCCGGCCGCCGCGGCGTGACGACGGAGGCCGCGCGCACCATGGTGCGCACCGACAACACCGTGATCGCGGCGCTGGCGCTCAAGCGCGGCGACGCCGACGCCATGATCTGCGGCCTCGAAGGCCGTTTCGAGCGGCATCTGCGCAATGTGACGCTGATCATTGGGCCGCGCACCGGCATCAAGGACCGGGACCTGTCGACCCTTTCCATGCTGATCTCGCAGCGCGGCATCATCTTCCTCACCGACACTCACGTCTCCGTCGACCCCACGGCCGACGAAATCGCCGAGATGACCGTGCTGGCGGCCGAGGAAATCCAGCGCTTCGGCATCGAGCCGAAGGCGGCGCTGCTGTCGCATTCGGATTTCGGCTCGCGCGATTCGCCGAGCGCCCTGAAGATGCGTCAGGCCGCGGCCATTCTGGCGCGCATCGCACCGGAACTGCAGTGCGATGGCGAAATGCACGCCGATTCCGCTTTGTCGGAGCATCTGCGCCAGCGCGTCTATCCGCATTCACGCCTGAAGGGCGAAGCCAATCTCCTGGTGTTCCCGAACCTCGATTCGGCCAACATCACGCTAACGGCACTGCGCGCCATGATGGATGCCCTGCATGTCGGCCCCATCCTTCTCGGCACCGACAAGCCGGCGCACATATTGACGCCCTCGGTGACCTCGCGCGGCGTCGTCAACATGACCGCACTGGCGGTGGTCGAAGCGGCGCACAAGGCGCAAGCGATCGCCAATCTGGACTGAACTGGCTCTCGCGACCCGATTGATCCAGCCCCGCGTTGGGCGGATCAAGTGTTGCGAGCCCACAACTCTTGATCGAGAAATCCCGCATTGAACGAATGCGGATTTCACGGCACGGATCAATTTGATATGGTCAGGCCGTCTGACTAGGCCGTGAGAATGTCATGAGAGCCCTGTTGCTCGCTTCGGCAATGCTGATTGTGACTGGCGCAGAGGCGTTCGCCGCCGACGCCATCGGGTCCGAGCCGACCGTGCATGACTGGTCCGGCGTCTATGTCGGCGGGCATCTCGGCTATGGTTTTGGCAGCACAGACGCGACCTACAACCTGCCAAACACGCCAACGATCCGGGGCACGCAGGATTATGACACCGACGGCTTTCTGGGCGGTGTCCAGATCGGCTACAATTACCAGGTCAATTCCGCGGTTCTTGGAATCGAGGCCGATATCTCGGGGGCCGATATCAAGGGACATTCCGACGAGATCAATGTCGGCGGAGGTGATGTCTACGACACCAAGGTGGATTGGTTCGGAACGATCCGCGCCAGGGCGGGCTATGCTTTCGACAGCACCCTTGTCTACGGGACTGGCGGCCTTGCTTTCGGAGGCGTCGAAAACCAATATCTCGACGGACCCGCCAACAGCTATTCCGAAAAGAACACCAAGGTTGGCTGGACGATTGGCGCAGGGCTGGAGCAGGCAATCACCGATCATTGGTCGGCAAATGCCGAATATCGATATGTCGACCTGCGGGACCAGACGATCAACTACGCGCCCAACTCCAATACGACCTTCGACAATACGTTCAGTACCGTCAGGATCGGGATGAACTACAAGTTCTGACGGCCGGCCATGCCCATTGCCGCGGCTGACGGGCACCATCGAATGCGCGCCGCTTTTCAGCCGACACAAGATGACTTCCGAAATGGACGATTAACCGCGAACGGCGTAGCCTTGGCCATTACTGGCAAGCGGGATCGAGGCGGATGGCAAGCGGAGGTTTGAAGCAGGCGCATGCTGCCGTGCTGCTCGGCCTCCTGCTGTCCGGCGCGGCGGTCAGCGAGCCGC
>NZ_RZSJ01000445.1:0-5317 GCF_003998025.1 Mesorhizobium sp. M8A.F.Ca.ET.021.01.1.1 | reverse complement strand
GCTTCGCCCGCCGCTGAATGGCTGGGCGCGAACGCGGACCGGGCCGGCAGGGTATTGGTCGAGCCTGATCTCAGCGTGCCCGGCAGCCCGGAGATTTTTGTCATCGGCGACGCCGCCCTTGTGCTGCGGCCCGACGGGCGGCCGGTGCCCGGCGTGGCGCCTTCCGCCAAGCAGGAGGGCCGCCATGTTGCCGCGACCGTCAGGGCCAGGCTTGCCGGCGACACGGGGCCGCGGCCTTTCCACTACAAGCATGCCGGTGATCTGGCGACGATCGGCAAGCGCGCCGCCGCGATCGATTTCGGCTGGATCAAGCTGACCGGCTGGCTCGCCTGGTGGCTGTGGGGCATTGCGCATATCTATTTCCTGATCGGTTTCCGCAACCGGCTTGCCGTTTCGCTGAGCTGGCTATGGATCTATGTCACGGGCCAGCGCAGCGCCCGGCTGATTACCCAGGGCGACGACGACAAGACCTGACTTTCTTCACCACGCTTTTCATCCGGCCGTCATCTGTTGCTGATGGATTGGCGTGCCGATGCGCGCGACTTCTTGAGTGGACTTGAGCCGATTTCGGCGCGAAGTTCGCTGAGGGCAGGGGCATGTCAGGTCGTCGAAGAAGGAGAAAACATGTCGCAACTGCTCCATCCCGTCTCTCGCCGTGGTCTCCTTGCGGGGGTCGCCGCCACAGGGGCGCTGATCATGCTTCATCCCTTCTCCGCCCGTGCGCAGGCCAACCAGGCGCATCTGAGGATCATGGAGACCACCGATATCCATGTGAACGTGCTGCCCTATGATTATTACGCCGACAAAGCCAATGACACGATGGGCCTGTCGCGCACGGCGTCCCTCATCGACGCGGTGCGCAAGGAAGCCGCCAATTCGATGCTGATCGACAATGGCGACCTTTTGCAGGGCAACCCGATGGGCGACTACATTGCCTATGAGAAGGGCCTGAAGGAGGGCGATCTCCATCCGATCATGAAAGGCATGAACCTGCTCGGTTACGAGTGTTCGACACTTGGCAACCACGAGTTCAACTACGGCCTGTCCTTCCTGGACAAGGTACTGGCCGGCGCCAATTTCCCGTTCGTCTGCGCCAATCTGATCCGGGGCACCGAGCTTGCCGCCAATCCGCGCGACGACAAGCTCTACCTCAAGCCCTACATAATCCTGGACAAGAAGATCAAGGACGGTTCAGGCACCGAGCAACCGATCAAAATCGGCATCATCGGCTTCGTACCGCCGCAGGTCATGGTCTGGGATCTCAAGAATCTCGAAGGCAACGTCAAGACGCGCGACATCGTCGAAGCGGCGAAGGCCTGGGTGCCGCAGATGAAGGAGGAGGGCGCCGACATCGTCATCGCGCTCTCGCATTCCGGCATCGACGTCAAGCAGGGTGACATGATGGAGAACGCCTCGTTCTTCGTCGCCGGCGTCGAAGGCATCGACGCGGTCTTCACCGGCCACCAGCACCTGGTCTTTCCCGGCAAGAAGGATTTCCAGGGGCTCGAGGGCGTTGATACACAGAAGGGTACGCTGCAGGGCAAGCCCGCCGTCATGGGCGGTTTCTGGGGCTCGCATATGGGCCTGATCGACCTGATGCTGGAACGCGATGGGTCGAAGTGGAAAGTGGTCTCGGCGACCTCGGAGGCGCGGCCGATCTTCGAGCGTGTCGACAACAAGAACAAGCCGACTGTCGCCGACGACAAGCGCATCATCGCTGCTCTCGAGCAGGACCACCAGGCGACGCTCGCCTATGTGCGCCGCCCTGTCGGCAAGACCTCGGCGCCGCTCTATTCCTATTTCGCGCTGGTGGCCGATGATCCTTCGGTGCAGATCGTCAACCAGGCGCAGAGCTGGTATCTCAAGGATATCCTGAAGAGCACCCAGTGGAAGGACGTGCCGATGTTATCGGCGGCGGCGCCCTTCAAGGCCGGCGGGCGCAACGGCGCCGACTACTACACCGACGTGCCGGTGGGCGATGTCGCAATCAAGAACGTCGCCGACCTCTATCTCTATCCGAACACGGTTCGCGCGGTTGAGATCACGGGTGCCCAGGTCAAGGAATGGCTGGAGATGTCGGCCGGCATCTTCAAGAAAATCGAGGCAGGAAAAGCCGACCAGCCGCTGATCGACACCGAATTCCCATCCTATAATTTCGACGTCATAGATGGCGTAACCTACAAAATAGATTTGTCGCAGCCACCGAAATACGATGCCAAGGGCGCCGTCGCCAATGCCGGTTCCAATCGCATTGTCGACCTGAAATTCGACGGCAAACCGATTGATCCAGCAGCGAAATTCGTCGTTGCGACCAACAACTACCGTGCCGGCGGCGGTGGCAACTTTCCCGACATCAATGCCTCGAAGATCATCTACGAAGCGCCGGACACCAACCGCGACGTCATCGTCCGCTACGTCGTCAGCCAAGGCACCATCAACCCGTGGGCGGATGGCAACTGGTCGTTCGCGCCGCTGCCAGGAAGCAGCGTCGTCTTCGAGACAGGCGTCAAGGCAAAGGACTTCATCGCCGATGTGAAGTCGCTCAAGATCGAGCCGGTGGGCGAGGGCGAATCTGGTTTCGCCCGATACCGCATCCTTCTCTGATCGACTATCAGGGCTGGATGCGGCCGGTCTTGGCCGCATCCCCGTGCGGAAGATGACCTCGCCATAGCGAGGGAGGAGCAGTCGGATCGCTCGGCACGGTCAAGAGCCTCATCCCCGCGGGTGCATGGACCTCGTGGATGGTCGATGTCCGGGTGTTGTCGATGAGATCGCTGTCCCCAGCCTACGCCTTGTAGACCACCTGGCGCACGTCGATATAGCTGGTGCGGAAACCGGCCTCGCAATAATGCAGGTAGAATTCCCAGAGCTTCTTGAAACGGTCGTCGAAGCCGAGCGGCACGATCTTCTCCCACGACCCCCGGAAACGCTGGCGCCATTCGGCAAGCGTGCGGGCATAGTCCTCGGGGAAAACGTGTTCGCGTAAATGGGCAAGGCCGTGCGCGGCGCCAAGCGACTTCAGGATGGACGGCGTCGGCAGCATGCCGCCCGGGAAGACGTAGCGCTGGATGAAATCCGGCCTGGCGCGATAGGTGTCGTAGGCGGCTTCGTTGATGGTGATGATCTGCAGGCCCGCGGTGCCGCCGGGCTTCAGGCAGGCCTTCATCTTGGAGAAGAATACCGGCCAGTATTTCTCGCCGACCGCCTCGAACATCTCGATCGAGGCGATGCGATCGTAGGTCCCGGTTTCATCACGGTAATCCTGCAACTTGATGTCGACCTTGTCGGCAAGCCCGGCCTTGGCGATGCGTGCCTTGGCGAAATCGTGCTGCTCGCGGCTGATGGTCAATCCGGTAACCCGGCAGCCGATTTCGCGTGCCGCGAACTCGGCAAAGCCGCCCCAGCCGCAACCTATCTCCAGCACGTGATCCTTTCCGCCGATGCCCGTATCCCTGGCCAGCGCCCGGTATTTGGCGGCCTGGGCGCTCTCGAGATCATTGGCGCCATTGGCGTAAAGCGCCGAGGAATAGGTCATGCTCGGGTCGAGCCATTCCTTGTAGAAGGCGTTGCCGAGATCGTAATGCGCCGAGATATTGCGCTTTGACCCTTTGCGTGTGTTCTCGTTGAACCAGTGGCGGATGCGCTGGGCCGTGTTGATGAGCCAACTGGCGCCGCCCGCGACGCGTTCGCCGATCGCCGAATTGACCACGAACAGTTCGAGGAAGCTGGTGACGTCAGGGCTTTCCCAATCGCCGTCCATATAGGATTCGGCAACGCCGATCGTGCCGCCGGAAAAGGCGCGGCCCGGCAGACGCCAGTTCTTGAGCACAAGTTCGGCGTCGGGGCCTGGCGCCTTGCCGCCGACGAGGACGGCACGGCCGTCCGGCATCCTGACTTTCAGCGAACCACGCGGCAGGTTCATGGCCGCCGACAGCACCATGCGCGCCTTGGCCGGCAGGCCCTTGACGATCTCGGCGAAATTGAATTCGTCGAGCCTGACCGCGTCGCCCGGCGCTATGCCATGATGTTCCCCGTGTGCCATTCCATGCCCCTGGATCTCCGTGCTGTCGGCGCAATTGCCAAGCCACGGTTCTCTTGGATCATCCGCCGGGTTCAAACACCGTTGCCTGGTCCCGGCAGCTGCGGGTTCGACGGCAGGCGGGCTCGAACGAAAGCGCGCGCCCCTTAGCAGAGCTTCAGCGCTTCCCAGTGAATGCCTGCCACAATCTTCCACGCCATGAGGGGGAACTTCAAGAGGCATGCCGAGAGCTGGACTGTGCCACGCGGCGCCCGGCATCTGCCGCCCTGCGTCAGGCCGCTGCGGCCCGAAATCAAAAACGCCTATGGCAGCCGCATCGCTTGTGCGATAGCTTTAGCCATGCGTTATGTAATCGTGATTGCCGCCATCGCGTTCTTCCTGATCTGGGACGGTCTCTACAATCAAGGCCGGTATCTCGACGTCGCGGTCAGGGAAGTTTCCCATGCGGTGCGCTACGTCACCGGCAAGGCCTAGACGTCCCTGGGCAGGCCGGCGCTTCATCCCTGATCCGCGCGAACCGAGGTCCAGCACCGATCGAGGCGCGTCGCAAGGACGCGTGGCGCCATGACCGGTTGACGCAAAGGGACCGCCGTCACAAAAGACCCCGACATTCAGATCGAGGAGGCGGGATTGATCCGGCATATCGTTTTCTTCAGCGCGCGGCGCAAGGAAGATGTGGAAGCTGTTCGTACCGGGCTGCTGGCGCTCGGCGACATTCCTCATTGCAGCCTCTTCGAGGTCACGCTGAACACCAAGGTCGACCCGCTGTCGGATGAAGTCGATGTCGTCGTTTACGCGGAATTCGCCGATGACGCGGCGCTGGCAGCCTACAAGGCGCACCCGCTCTATGCGCGGACCACCAGCAAGGTCAAACCATTGCGCGAGCTGCGTTATTCGGCCGATGTCGTGGCCGGACGCTGATCCGGCGCCTGCTCCAGAAGGTGCCGTTTGCAGCGGCGACTTTCCCGATAGAGCGTGCTGTGCGAACCATGCGCCGCCGCCGGCGGCATTGCGATCAAGTCTTGAACCGACCTTCGGAATGATGCACATCGCGCCTGCATGACCCCAACCACATCAGCCATTCATCCGCTCGATCATCTGGTTCTGCCGACGCAGACCGTCGACACCGCGCGGATCCGGCTCACCGCGCTGGGCTTCGTCGTCGCTCCGACCGGCATCCATCCCTTTGGCACGGAAAACTGCTGCGTGTTCCTTGCCGACGGCACCTATCTGGAGCCGCTCGCGATTGGCAGCGAACAGGCTGCGACGGAGGCTGCC
>NZ_RZSJ01000444.1:0-5319 GCF_003998025.1 Mesorhizobium sp. M8A.F.Ca.ET.021.01.1.1 | reverse complement strand
CAAGAATGCTCAGCCGGGCGACCCAGACAAGGAAACCCGGCTGTTCCATTTCTCTTGCTCGGCCGCCGCATACAATGAAAGCTCGATCTACTACATGACCGACGAGGTGGACGGCGTCAGGCAACTGCAATTCGCCGAGCCCGAGACCGATATACGCTACGAGAACAATGACAGCGACGGCAAGCTGTTGAGCGTGACGGTGATCGGCTTCCAGACCACAGGGTGGGCGGTCAACTCCGACTATGACCCCAACGCTCACACGATCACCACGTTCAACAAATGGCGCGGCGTCGGCGATGCCTCTGACTCCGGGACATATCTGTTCCGCAACGGCGATTTTTCGCTGGTCCAGTATGACGTCGACGCGTCGTATGACGGCGAGGAAAATCCGCAGACGATTGTCGACTACAACACAGCACCTTAGTCCAAATGGCGCATCGGGCCTTATGGTGCCTTCGAAAGCATCCAGTTGAGCGTGCCGCGCCAGTCGACCATGCGGATCGGCGTGCCATGCGTGCCGGTCTCGAAGCGGACGAAGCGGGTCGGATAGGTCTTCGACCTGGCTAGGATGGAGCGGAAGAACGCTTCCTGGTTGGCCACGGGAAAGACCACATCATGGCTGCCCTGGCCGAAGAATACTGGCACGCGACGCTTGAAGGCGGGGCTAGCGAGAAAGCTCTCGTCCCACAGCGATCCGAGCAGCAGCAATCCATTGATGCGCCCGCCCGTATCCTTGCGGGCGGCAAGCTTCCAACACAGCGCACCACCCATCGAGCCGCAGGCGACGAAGATTTTCGCGCCCGGGGACTGTTCGGCATAATGGTCGATCAGGGCCGCGACCAGTGCTGCGCCCTTGTCCCCGAAATCAGGAAAATCCGGAGAGATATAAAGCCCGCCATTGCCGGCCATCAGGTTCTTGAGGCGGTTGAAATTCCCACCGAAGGTGAAGTCGTCGATGCCTTGCTTGCGGCTGCCGCCCTGCCCGTGCAGATAGAGCACGATGACGGCAGCCCCTTGCGTCTTGCCGACGGCGACATGCCTGACATCGCCGGCGTCCGTCTTCAGCATGAGATCCTGCTGCATCTTGCGCACGCCGGTGTCGGCATACTGGGCGTGCACGCGCTTTTCCGGCACCTCGTCACGCTGGTTGATGTCGCGCATTTCACGGTAGTCGAGGACCGTGTAGGCACCATTTGTGTCGGATGAGAGCGTCGCCGGATAGGCGAAGAGATCGTCTTTGAAGGATTTCAGTTCGAGCGCATTGGCGTGGGCGGCGGAAAACAGGAAAAGCAAGGCCATGAAGGCAGCGCGGCACGCCCCCCTCTGGCCTGCCGGCCATCTCCCCCTCAAGGGGGGAGATTGGACACGCGTTCGGCTTTCGCCATGCTCCAAAGTTGCACGGTGGACACCGTCATCGAAACTGCTGATCTCCCCCCTTGAGGGGGAGATGGCCCGCAGGCCAGAGGGGGGTAGAAGCGCAAACGCTGGTGAACTGAAAAACATCACTCAGGCATGCGTAATTCGGCTCGGGTTTGTCAATCCTGCAGCACGCCGCCCGCGCCTTCGAGAGCCTCTCGGGTGTCAACGTCGACGGACGCGCCCTCGCCGATCTCGACATCGATGACATCGAGCCCCTCGGCCTCGACCAGATGACGTGCGCCGGTATCGCCTTCGAGATGGCCGACGGCCGCGAACAGCGAACGCGGCAGAAGCACCGGATTGCCGCGTTTGCCTTCATGCGAGGCGCGAACCACTGAGTTGCCGCCGGCCTTGCGGAACGCATCGATCAGCCGGTCGAGGTCATCGGATGCGACGCCCGGCATGTCCCCAAGAACGATCATCGCACCCGCGACGTCTTGAGGCAGATAGGCAATTCCGGCCTTCAGGGAGGTCGACAGGCCATCGGCAAAGTCGGGATTGTCGGCGAAGGTGACGTCGAGGCCCGACAATGCCGCACGCACCCGCTCGCGCTGATGGCCGGTCACGACGATCGTGCCCGAAGCCTTCGAGGCGAGCGCGCGTTCGGTGGTGCGGCGCACCAGCGGCTGGCCGTCGAAAAGCGCCATCAGCTTGTTCGGTCCGCCCATGCGGCTCGACCGGCCCGCCGCCAGAAGCACGATTGCAACCTTGAGCCGGTTTTTCGCCGGCAACGGCTCGCGCGGCTGCGGCCGCGTCGGTATCTCCATCAGCAGGCCGCCGACGCCCATGCCGGCGATGTCGCCCGCCGTGACATCGAGGCCTGCAATCAACCGGTCGAGCACCCAATCGAAGCCGTTCTCCTTGGGGCTGCGGGCACAGCCAGGCGCGCCGATGACGCGCTTGCCGCCGAGTGTGCCGAGCACCAACAGATTGCCGGGATCGACCGGCATGCCGGCACGGATAACAGTCCCCCCGGCCCTCTCGATCGCCGCCGGAACGACATCGGCGAAATCGCTCATGGCGGACGCGCCAAAGATGACCACCATGTCGTTGTCGCGCGCCAGCTCGGTGGCGGCCTCGGCGACAGGAGCGATCTCGTGCGGCGTGCGGCGCTCCACCGTCAGCCTGCCGCCCGAGCGCGCCAGCCGCGCTTCGGTGACGCGCAAGGTCTTGTCGAGCATACTGGGCTTGGTGCCCGACAGCACCGTCTGGATGACGCCGACACGCACCGGCCGATAGGCGTTGACTGCAAAGATTTCGCCTCCTGCGCAGATATTCATCACGGCGTCGACCAGCGATGAGGCGACCGCGAAGGGGATGATCTTCACCGTCGCAACCATCTGACCCTTCTCTACCGCCGCATGCTGAGCCAGCGTGGCGATGGTGATGGCCGGATCGACGGCATTGATGGCGTCGATGACAGCGGCATTGACCGTGAAGATACCGGCCGCCTTGGCGTGGAGATTGACCCGACCCGTGGCGGCGGGCCTTGCCTCGATGCCGCCAAAGGTCATGCTCTGCGCAATCGTTTGCGCCGCGGCGTCCTCGCCGAGATCATCGGAGGCCAGCACGGCGGCGACAACCTGCAGGATACCCGCCCCTTTGAGCGTGGAGACATCTTCGGCGCTCAACCTGTGCGCCTTGCGAAACCGCCTTTCGCCGGCGGTGGTGGCGTGGGCCAGCACAGCCCCCTCGGCCTGATCGATCGGAACCGGCCCGAATTTCACGCCACCGCGCCCTTCGCTTCGAGGCCGCGCGAGCGGAAGGCAAGGATGGTCTGGGCGAGAATGGCGACGGCGATCTCGGCGGGGCTTGCCGCCCCAATGTCCAGCCCGATCGGCGCGTGGATACGCGCGATCTGGTCGGCACTCGCGCCCAGCGCCAGCAGGCGCTCGACGCGCTTGGCGTGCGTCTTGCGGCTGCCGAGCGCCCCGACATAGAAACAGTTGGCGTCGAGTGCCGCCTTCAGCGCGAAATCATCGATCTTCGGGTCATGGGTGACGGCGGCGAGCGCGGTGTAAGCGTCGAGCGGCTGGCGCTCCAGCACATCCTGCGGCCAGTCCGCATGCAAGGCGACATCGGGAAAACGGTCTGATGTGGCAAAGGCGGTGCGCGGATCGATGATCTCCAGCGGATAGCCGGCGATCCGGGCCATCGGCGCAAGCGCCTGGCTGATGTGGACGGCGCCGATCACCACAAGGCGCGGCCGCGGCAGATGCGCATTGAGAAAGAAGGTCCGACCTTCCGCCTCGACGGAGCCGGAATTGCCGGATCGAAACGCCTTGGCGATCGCCACTCCGAGATCGCCGGCGACGTTGTCCCCCTCGCGCACGATACGGTCGCGACCATCACCGAGATCGGTGACGAGGATCGCCGCGCGGCGGGCGCGCCGCTCGGCATTGAGCGTTTTCAGCGCATAGGGATCCATCCGAGGTCAGCCCAATCGCTCAACATAAACCTTGATGCGGCCGCCACAGGACAGGCCCACCTGCCAGGCCGTCTCATCGGCGACGCCGAACTCAAGCATCCTGGCCTTGCCGGAGCCGATGACGTCGACCGCCTCGGTCACGACGGCGCCCTCGACGCAGCCGCCCGAAACCGAACCGTGGAAATTGCCATCGGCATCGATGACAAGGTGGCTGCCGACCGGACGCGGCGCCGAACCCCAGGTCTCGACCACGGTCGCGATGGCGACATCCTTGCCGTCCTTCATCCAGGCTTCCGCGATGATCAGCGGGTCGCGGGCCTCATCGAGATAGATGCTGTCGCTCATCGTTGCTTCTCTCAGGGTCTGTTTTTTCAAGGAGCCGGGAAACATATGGCTATGCGGCGTGCCTGGCGCCAGCATCCATCCACCGCCGCGGATCGACCGAAAGCGCCGATTTCTTGTCCAGCGAGGCGCAGAGATCGGCGAGCGCGTCGAGATTGTGCACCGAGCGGAATTCGTCGACATGCGGCAGCATCGCCTTCACACCGCGGGGCCGCGCCTGAAAACCGTCGAAGCGCAGCAAAGGGTTCAGCCAGATCAGCCGCCGGCAGGATTTGTGCAGCCGCTTCATCTCTTCCGACAAGCCCACGACATCGTCACGCTCCAGCCCGTCGGTGATCAGAAGCACCACGGCGCCCTGCCCCAGCACGCGCCGCGACCATACAAGGTTGAACTCGGCCAGCGTATCGCCGATGCGCGTGCCGCCGGACCAGTCCTTGACCGCCGCCGAACAGTCGGCAAGCGCGGCATCGGGATCGCGGTGGCGCATCTGCCGGGTGAGATTGGTCAGCCGCGTGCCGAAGACAAACGTGTGCACGCGCCGGCGCTTTTCCGTCAGCGCATGCAGGAAATGCAGGAAGATGCGCGTGTACTGGCTCATCGAACCGGAAATGTCGGCCAGCACCACCAGAGGCGGGTGGACTTCGCGGACCGAGCGGAATTTCGGCAGGATCAATTCACCGCCGGTGCGCGCGGCCGCGCGCATCATGGCGCGCGGGTCAATGCGATGGCCGTGCGCATCGGCCTTGAAGCGCCTGGTCCGCACCATGTCCACGGGCAGCCGCAACGCCGCGATCGCCTTCCTGGCGTCGGCCATCTCGGCTGCGTTCATCTGCGCGAAATCCTTGCCCCGCAACAGCTCGTTGCCGGAGAAAGTGAAGCGGGCGTCGACCTCGATCTCCGGAATTTCCCGAGGCGGCTGGTTCTTCTGGTGACCCTCGAACATGGCCTGGCTGACACGGCTTTCGGCCGCCCGCGGCTTCTGCTTCTGCCTGACGTCAGGCGCCACCGGCGAAAACATCGCCAGCAGCTTCTCGATCAGTTCGCGCGATTTCCAGAACAGCCTGAAGGCTTCGTCGAAGATGGCATGATCCTCGTGCCGGGACACCAGCACGGCGTGCAGCGTCCAGTAG
>NZ_RZSJ01000443.1:0-5326 GCF_003998025.1 Mesorhizobium sp. M8A.F.Ca.ET.021.01.1.1 | reverse complement strand
ACCTGATAGTGGGTGTCTCGCCACTCGTTCGGGTTGCGTGCGTCTCCCAGCCAGTTGTCGGCGATCCCGACGCCTCCGGTAAATGCGATCTTCCCGTCGACTATGAGCAGCTTGCGGTGGGTTCGATTGTTCACCCGATCCATCGTATACCAATGGACGGGTCGATAACGCTGAAACCGCACTCCGGCGCTGGTCATGACGTGGATCAAGTCTTCGTCGAAGGGCAGGCTGCCGACCCAGTCGACAAGCACGCGAACCTCGACGCCATCTCGCGCCTTCGCAGCCAAGGCCATGGCGAAGTCGTAGCCCACTGTTCCCGACCAGTAGATGTAGGTTTCCATATCGATGCTGGAATGAGCAGCATGGATCGCTCGCAGCATCGCGGGAAAGATCTCGTCGCCATTGACCAGGGTCTGTACGGCGTTTGCATCGAACATCTGTCCGTTTGAATAGCTGCTCATGCTCCTTGCGAATGCGGGATCCTCGGCATCGAAAACGTGTGGGACGATGGTGCGCAGCGCCCGTGGATTCGGCATCAGGTTAATCGCCGCCAGCGTGACCAGACCCGCAGTGATGGCAACCGCAAGATATTTGAGTTTATCGAGCCAGCGACCAAGCTTTGTCCGGGCGGCGACCGCCTTTCTGATAGCAGATCGCGTTCCAAAGATGCTCGGCCGCACGTCTCTCGCCATGTTCAAACGGTGAATTCGCCCGACAAGAACTCTCGATTGGGATGAGGGTTCCCGGATGGAATGGGCCGGGTTGGCTCCGGTCCGCGTGGTATCGCTCGGCGATTGAAGTGGAACGCCGAGACCCTCCCGGAGTTGTAGCAAATCACCCTGTTCCGAAGGACAACTGATGACCCACGATCAAGAGCAAGATAGCGACCTGACCCCGGTCCAGGCCACGGACCGGATTTGGGAGCTCGCCAGAGATATCGACATCTGCATGTTTGTGACGTGGGACGGGGAATACAATCGCGCCCGTCCTCTCTCGGCGCGCGTCAGGAGGGAAGAGGGCGCCATCTATTTCCTCGTCAATGACGACAGCGCCAAGAACAAGCAGTTGGCGAAATATCCCAAGGTAACGTTGGCCTGGAGCGACAGCAGCCACTACAAATACGTTACGATCTCGGGGTCGGCCGCAGTGACAAACGACAGAGGCAAAATCGCGGAGCTCTGGGAAAAGACCGACAAGGCCTGGTGGGAAAGCGCCAGCGATCCTGAAATTAGGCTTATCAAGGTCACGCCGGACGAAGGCGAATTGTGGGACAGCCCAGGGCTTGTCATGGCCACCGCGAAAATGGTTTTCGCCGCAGTTTCCGGGGCCAAGCCCGATGTCGGCGACAATGCCAAGGTGCAACTCTGAAAGTTCCGGTGAGGCTTGTTGCGGAAGTCGGAAGCGGCCTTGCCTCTGATGAGTCGTCGACTTTGTAGCGCGACGTTCGAGATCGATGACAATGGGAAACAATCAAGTGAGGAGCGCCATTACCAAGATCGGTACGGTGACGTCGCGACCGTACGCCTTTCTGGTGTTTTTTGCGTACACCGGACTTTGGCTGGTTTTCGAACGCAGCAGTCTCGACTGGCATGGTGTGGCGACGCTGGCGACCTGGGCGATGACGCTGTTCATACAGCGCGCCGAGCATCGGGACACTCAAGCCTTGCATGCTAAGCTCGACGAGCTGCTGCGCGCCTCTGCGAAGGCGGACAGCACGACAGCCAAGATCGACGACAAGGAACCCGAAGAGATCGAAGCCGAGCGAAAGCGGCGACAGAATGACCGCTGACATTGATCGGTGCGGAACGTTCAGCCCATCGATGCGGCGATGCCGAAAATCGCCGCTGCTACAACTACGACCGCGGCGATGACAAGTAACGGCCAATTCCGGCGCGGGCGCGGCGCGCTTTCCACCGGTCGCATTGCATTGGCAAAGGTAGCCTGGTTGTTGAAATCCGGCTCGCGCAAGGGAGCCGCAGCAGCGATACCCGGTGTGTCGGCGGCTTCCGCATCTGTTTCTAAGGGCGCTGCCGCGGGGTCGAAGCCGGGCGTCTTGTCATGCGTTTTGCCTGCCTGGACATCGCCTCGATCTTCGGATGGCGTTCTTCTGGTCGGGAACATGATGATACCTCCTGCCGCCGAACTTCTCCCCGGCATCATGGTTCCAATAGCCCCTTGTGAGCCAGCCACCTCAGCTTAAGGCGGAAGGCTACGTGCCGAGAAAGAGGGCGCCGACGAGGAACAAACCGGCAGCCTGGTGGTTGGATTGCAGCGTGCCTGGCACGCCCAATGGAGCAGGAGAGAGAGATGGCAGAAAGAAAAGGCTTGGAAGACCTGTTTTACGACGGCCTGAAGGACATTTACTACGCTGAGCGCAAGATACTCGCCGCCCTCAAAAAGATGGCAAAGGGCGCGGAGTCCGCCGAACTGACCGCCGCTTTCGAGAAGCATCGGGATGAAACCGAGGCCCAGGTTGAACGCCTGCAGCAGGTCTTCGACATTTTCGGCAAGCGACCCCAAGGCAAGGTCTGCCCCGCGATCGACGGCATTCTTGAGGAAGGGCAGGAGATCCTGGAGGAGTTCGAGAATGCGCCGGCCCTCGATGCCGGGCTCACAGCCGCAGCGCAGGCCGTCGAACACTACGAGATCGCCCGCTATGGGACCTTGGTGACCTGGGCGGGCCTGCTTGGCCTGAAGGATGCGGTTCCGCTTTTGGAGCAGACGCTCAAGGAAGAGAAGGCGACGGATGAAGCGCTGACGAAGCTCGGTGATGCGGGCGTCAATCAAAGGGCCCTGCAAGAAGCGGCCTGATTGGCTCGATCGAGGAACGCTACATGACTATCCATGAAGACGCGCGACCCGAGCGGGGCGCACGTGAGGAGGCAATGCCGTCGGGCCAGGGCCCGAGCCAACGGCAGCTGTTGTTCGAGCCCAACATTTCCATCAACGGCCTGATCAACGAGGGCACGGTGCCCTTCTTCCTTGGGCGCCTCCAAGACGTGCGCGATAGTGGCCAGGACATGCTGATGGAACTGAACACCAATGGCGGCGATGCCGACGCGGCGCGACGCATAGCTCATGAGATCCGGCTCTTTCGTCGCCACAGCGGCCGCAATGCTTATTGCGTCGGCAAGACGAATGTCTACTCGGCTGGCGTGACTGTGTTTGCCGCTTTCCCGAAGCCGTGCCGCTTCCTTACCGAGGACGCGGTTCTGCTTGTGCATGAACGGCGCATGGAGACGAACATAACCCTTAACGGCCCGATGAAGTCTTGCATCCAGATCATTCGCGAGCAGCTGGCTTTGCTCGAGACAGCGGAGCAATTGGAGAAGGAGGGCTTCACCGAACTCGTCGCCGGAAGCACGCTCAGCCCCGATGAGCTTTATCGGCGGGCGACCAAAAACTGTTACATCCACGCCAGGGAGGCTCTCGAGTTGGGGATCGTGGCCGGCGTGCTACGCTAGCGGGCCTTGGTAACGGCCGACACGCAGAATGCTGCCGCTTCGACGGTGGAACCTCCGTTCGCATAGGAAGTTTCGATAGGCCAATTCAAGGAGTCCCGTGATGCCCTCAGACAAGGTCCCAGCCGCTCCGGTCCCCGGGTCTCGCTCGGCGGTAAGGCAGAGCCGCCATCCCACGCCGTCTCCGGCAACGGAGAAAGTCTCCGGCGCTGGGCCGGCCATTTCAGAGCATTCGAAAGACGCCAAGGCGCCGAAATCGGGTCGTCAGCCCGGCGCCTACGTCAAGGATCGGACATGAACGCGGCGAACCTCCAACTCGAAGGCCTAATGATGGCGGTCGCGGCAATCAACAACGCGCTCGTCCATCGCGGCATGTTGTCGGTCGATGACATCGATGTGGCTTTGCGCAAGGCCGAAGCCTCCGTAACCAGCGATGAGCGCGTTTACGAAGATATGTCACCCGCCAACCGGGACGCGATCTGTTTTCCGCTGCGGCTTTTGTTGTTGGCCAATCGGGGGCAGTACGAAGCCGGAGTCCCGTCATTCGGCGAGTTGGCCGGCAGGTAGGCAAGACCAAGACGCTTTACAACGACCAGATGTAGCAGGAGGATCGCATGCAAATCGTGGCTACCACTGTCGACCATGCCGGCACTCCGGTGGTGGAGTTCCAGGGCGAGGGAGGCGAACAGATCGCAGTGACCCTGGACGCCCCGACGACCCTGTCCGACGGCGAGTTGATTGCGAGGGCCAAGGTCATGCTGCTCCATGCGGCCCAATTCGAGGACGGCGCCCCAAACGGACCCTCCGAGCCCAACAACCGGGAGGCGTCCCTGTACACCCTCGAATACCAGGAAAAGGGCCGGATCCGCGCGGTAACCGGCTTGTCGTTTCCAAGCGTTCAGGCAGCTGCTGAGGAATGCAAACGCTCCGCCGAGGACCTGTGGCAAGACGCACTGTCACGGGGCGAAGCGCCGCTCGGATGGGCCGTGCGTGCGCGCGACGAACATGGCACGGTGGTGGCGACGGTCGACTTCGCTGACCTGCAGCGGGAGGCTGCCGCCGTCGATCCACGAAAAACCAGCAAGTCCGGCCCTGATGAGCCCTTCAGCTGATCGCTGACGGCCTGCACAGATCCGGCCGTGCGCGGATACGGCGGAAAAGTCCCAATGCGACTGCCCTCTTGGCCTACACTTGCTGTGGCGGTTCTGGCGGCCACGGGGCTCGCTTCGGCCACTTTGTGGTATCTGACCGAAGTTCAGGCGCCGTATTCGCCTGATGATCCGTTGTTTTCTGAGGCCGGCGATGCAGCGCGCGGCCAGCTTGTCTTCGCTGCGGGTGGCTGCGCTTCCTGTCATACAACTCCCGGGCAACCCGATGATTTGAAACTCGGAGGCGGCTTGGCGCTCGCCTCGCCCTTTGGCACATTTCGGCCGCCCAATATCTCCCCCGATCCAGTGGACGGCATTGGGGCGTGGACGGTCGCGGATCTTGCGAACGCGTTGATCGGCGGCGTCTCGCCTTCGCGGGAGCATTATTATCCGGTATTTCCCTATACGAGTTTTACCGGGATGAAGGTGGGGGATGTAAAAGATCTGTACGCCTATTTACGGACCCTCCCCAAAGTGGCCGGGCGCGCGCCGCCGCACCGCCCGAAGCTTCTTTTCCGCATCCGCCGGTCCGTCGGGCTATGGAAGCTGATGTTTTTTCGCCAAGGACAGAACGCCAGCCACCTCACTGGAGATCCCGTGCATGACCGGGGTGCCTACCTGGTTGAAACGGTCTCTCATTGCGCCGAATGTCATTCCGCGCGCAACGTTTTCGGTGCGATCAAACCGGATACGCGGTTTGCGGGCGGTGTCGACCCG
>NZ_RZSJ01000442.1:0-5326 GCF_003998025.1 Mesorhizobium sp. M8A.F.Ca.ET.021.01.1.1 | reverse complement strand
GCCGTAGGCATAGCCGGTCACCGGCGTGGCGGCCTGCCTGGTCAGCTGAAAAGTCTGCCGGCAGAAGGTCCAGTCATGCAGGCCGAAAGAGCGCGCCAGCGCGCGCGGCCAGAAGATGTCGACAAAGCCGCCGACCGAGGTTTGATCGTCGATCGAGAAATTGGGCGCCAGCCCGAGTTCGACCAGCGCCCAGTTGACGATTTGTGCCTTGTCGATCGCCGTATCGGCCATGTTGTTCCCTCGATGCGATGAAAGGCCGGGCCGCCCGTCGCCGGGCGGGCCAGTGGATTACGCGCCCGAGGCGTCGGTGTTGATGGCGACGGTGACGTTGCCGGATGCCGGCACGGCGGTGACGATCAGCGACACGCGGTCGCCGACGCCGTCGGCGACGCACAGCGCGTCGATCACGCTGTTGACCTTCAGCTTGGCGCGGGCGTTGTTGAAGTAGCCGGCCGTGATGACGGTCGCGACGGCGTCGGCCGTGGCGTAGCTGAAGAAATCGACAGTCTTGGAAGCGGTGCCGCCCGTGTTGGCGCCGTACGGCACCGAGTTGTACAGGGCAAGCGAGCGGGGTTCGAAACCAGCCATGGAAATATCTCCTTCGATGGCGTTTTGCGGTGATGCCCGCCGGCAGGATTGCCGGCGGGCTGTGCCTTGGGAGGCTGCGGATTAGGTCGGGCGAACTGGCGCCGCGATCTTGAGGAAGTCGAGACGCTTGACGCCGAGGCCCTGGATGCCGATGGCGGCGCCGCCGAGGCCGGTCTTGATCAGGTACGGCGAGCCCTGCAGCAGCTCCTGCTTGCTGATGCTCGGCGACTCCTGGTTCCACGGGGTCTCGGCGCCCATGGCGTTCTTCGCCCACATATAGGCGTAGAGCGAGGTGCCGTCCTTGCCGACGAAGTATTCGTCGGGCAGCTCAATGTAGTTCACGCCTCGCACGGTCCTGGTCTTGAGGCGCTGCTGCATCGAGAACGGCGCATTCGCGAGGCCGACCCAATGGCCGTCCGCGAATTCCTTGTAGAAGCAAAGCTGCGACATCCACATCGCAGGCAACACGCAGTAGATTTCATCGTCCACGGCGGCACCCGCCATCTGGGCGCGAGCGGTTTCGAGGTCGAGGATATCGATTTTCGCAGTGCCGTTGCCGATGGTGGCGGTGCCGTTGCCGCCAGCGGCGACGAAGGCAGCAAGCGCGTCGAGCTTGATCGTGTCGCGCTTGCGGCGCACCGCGTTGACGAGGATCTGCGAAAGTGCCGCCTGCTCGTTCGGGCCGGCCTTGTAGGCATCCTGCACGCGCCAAAAATCCGACGCTTCGAAATCGTCGAAGGTCATCTGGACGGTCGACAGGCCGGGGCCAGCAGCGGGCACGCGCTCGATGGCGCCGGTCAGCTTGTAGACCTCGGTGCGGCCGATGATCGGAAACTTGACCGTGTTGGCAACAACGTCGCCCGACATCATGGTGTTGTCGAGGTAGCCGCCAAAGGCCTGGTAGGAAACGATGACCTGGTCGCGAATCTTTTCGGTGAACCAGGCTGCAATGTTCTCGGACATGGGAAATCCCCTTCATAGGTTGCTGTTGAAAGCAGCCTCGGGGCCGATGGAGCCGGGTCTTGCAGGGTCCGGTGAAGGATAGCCCGCCGCCGCCGGGTCGCTCCCTTGGTTGCGCGTGCCGAGCATGCGGGCGCGGCACGCGCGTCAATTGCGAAGGATCAGACGCCGACGACGCGCTGATACTTGGCGTTCAGCTCGTCCCACTTGGCCCGGTCGAACTTCGGGTGCTGCGGGTTCATTTCCGGCGCGGCCAGCTCGGCGCGCAAAGCTTCGCGGGCACTCTTGTCGCCACCGCTGGCACCAGCGCCGGCGAAGGGCGCCGCCTTGCCGCCACCGGTGATCTTGTTGGCCAGGAACTCGATCAACTGGTTACCCTTGGCGGTGTCCATGAGCATCAACAGCCCATGTTCGCCGACTTCCTTCGGCAGGCCCTGCTGCACCATGAGGTTGACGAAATCTTCGTTCGCCTGCATGCGGGCATCGATCGCCTTGTCCTGGTCGGCCTTCGGCAGGTTCTTGGCCGCGTCGGGCAAAAGCGCGCTGCGCTCGGCGGCGATGTCGACGGGCGCTTCCAGAATGCCGGCCTCCGCCGCCTGGGCGTAAAGCGCCGTGGTCAGCTTGTGCATGGTGGCGACCGGAACCTTCTCCTCCATCGCCACCTTGGACACGGCGGCGAACAGCGGATCCTTGGCGAGCTGCTGCAAGTGTGGGCGGATCGCTTCGGGGGCCTTGTCGACTTCGAACGCCTGATAAGCCTCCGCCTTGTCCGGTACCGCCGAATCGCGCTGGCGGTAGCCGTTCAGGGCGGTGTGCATCTTGTCGATCGTCTCACGATCGTCCTTGCCGAACATCGTGTCGGGCATGCCTTGCGGGCGATATGGCCCGGCTGCGGCCGCAGCTGCTGCAGCGGCGGCGGCCGCGTTGTTGGAGCCACCATCGTCCGCGCCCGCCGCCGCCCCGGCGCCGGCGCCCCCAGCGCCGCCGCCAGTTCCACCGGCGCCAGCGCCGGCGCCGCCCGCGCCACCGCCATCGGCGTTGCGCAGCGGCAGATATTTTTCGAGTAGAGATTTCATGTCGTGGCTCCTTTGCTCTGCTTGTAAAGCTCTTCGCCGTCGGCGATCGCGCGGAACAGCACCAGGCCGACGCCGACGCGGGCTTCGTGTTTAGCCGCGGCGATCATGACGCTGTCCTTTGACTGGCCGACATGCGGATACGGCGCCCGCACCGTGAGATCGGCCAGCCATTCGATGATGCGCCGACCCTCCAGCGTGCCGTAGAGGTGGAACAGCACCTGTTTCATGTCGGTGCCTGGGTCGAAATTATCCGCCGTCTTGACCGGATAGAACGCCTGGCTAAGGCCTTCCCAATCCGGCACGCCGGCAAGCACCTGGTCGACGGCCGCCATCTGGCGGCCAAACGGGTACGGTCCGCTGGTCATGATTCCTGCGATTCCTCGATCTTCGAGAGGTTCACCAGCATGCCTTGCGAGGTGACACGCACCCGGCGGCGATCCAGATACAGTTCGACCAGGCCGGCCTTTTCAAGCTTCGACCAGGTCGCGCGCATGACGGGCGCCCGCTCGCCGCCGGCCGTCAGCACCTGGTTGCGATCGAAGACGCCGTCGGCGTTGCGGTTTCGCAGCCATTTCAGCGCGGCGAGCATGGCAGTGGTGTTGCTCATGCTGCTTGCGCCTCGGGCTGGGCCATGGCGTCGACCACGTTGGGCGCGGCCTTGATTGCCGCCTGTGCCGCCACTTCCGCCGCCTGGCGCTGGGCGTTGGCGTCCTGCGCCGCCTTCTTTTCCTCGGGCGTGGTCAGCACGTCGGCCGGCACCAGCAGGCCACCGCGCGTGCGGTCGAGGTAGCGGTCAACCGAAATATATTCGTTGACCCTGTCCTGCCCGACCGTCGCCGCGACGATCTGGTAAAAGTTCACACTGGCCTTGAGCTGGTCGGCCTTCAGCGCCGCCATCATCGGCGAATTAATGTACATGGACGTCATCAGCGCGTTGAAGCTCATCAGCGCCGGCAGGATCTTCCATTCGGCCAGGATCTCCATCGCGCGCGGCACGATGACCTGTGTGCCTTCGAGGTTGAGGCGCCCATAGGCCCCGACATGGACGTTGGCGTTCTGCGCCACCGTCGCCGCCACCTGGCTTGCCGAATCGGGCGTGCCGCCATCATCGAAGATGCGGGTGTCCAGCAGCGCCTCGCGGATCTGGCGCTGCCCGTCGCCGATGATCATCTTGGCCACGTCGAAGCGCGCCTGGGCAGTGTCGAGCCTCTGCACGTCAGGCCCGAGAATGCCGCCGGTCGACTGCATCGGCCAGAACTCGCCCGGCCCGACCCGCACCGTGTCGGGGTTGAAGGTGCCGCCGGCGCGAAAACCCCAGATGCCGAGCAGCTGGATGGCGGCCGCCTTCAGCGTCAGTTCCTGCGCCTTGTTGACGGTCTTGATGGTCGGCAGCGCGAACAGCACCGGGCCGCGCCCATAGGCCTCGCCCGGCCAGCGATAGAAGCGCATCGCCGCCACGGGCTGGGTGCGGTAGGTTTCCTGCTCGATGAAGCCGCCGTCGCGGTCGAGATAGACGCAGAACCGCCAGCGCCCATCCGGCAGGCGGTAAAAGTCCTGATAGACGGTGATTTCGTCATAGGGCTTTGACTTGGCCTGCTCGGCGAATTCCTTGCTGTAAGAGCCTTGCGGCCACGCCTCGAGTATGGCTTCGCGGCCGAGCTGCCGTTTCCACGACACGAAATTGACCCGGCTCCAGGCATCCTGCCCGATCGCGCATTCGTCAGCTGGAATGCAGACGAAGCGCAGCGGCTGGTCCATCGACGGGCCGCGCAACGGCATCACGAAGCCGGTGCCGACCGTGAGGTCGGTGCAGGCCTCGTGCATGGCGGTGTCATAATCGCCGGTCTTGAAGAACGGATAGACGAAATTGGCCACGCCCTGCAGCTGGCCATCCCACAGCGTCTTTTCCGCCGCCGTCAGCTTCTGCGCCACCAGCGGGCCGCACTCGACGTTGAACGGCGTCTGTGCTGGCGAAATCTGGCGCTGGATCTCGCCGGCGCAATGCATGGCCGAATTCGGCCCGGTCATGTCGAAAATCTGCTGGGTCGGCCGCTTGGTCTTGCCCATGCCGCCCGGCCGCCGGTTCGGCAGCACGTAATCATAGGCCTCGCAATACATGGCATCCCATGCGGCGCGGCCTTCCCAGAGCTTCTTCGAGCGCTGGCGCTGCTTTTCGACCGGCGTGCCGTCGTCGTTGGCTGCGGCTTCGGCCATCAGTTCACCCTGCGCGTTTGTTCGATTTTCACCAGGTCGATTTCGATCGACGCGCGGTCCGGTTCTGCTTTGCCCTCACGTTGGAAGGCTCCCAGAACGTCTTCCCAGCCGGCATCGGAAACCAGATCGTCAGCCGTGAGCTTGCGGCCGCATGGCTCGCAGAGCCCCACCCTGATCAGGATGCGGCCCGACTGATTGGGCAATTTCGGGCGGCCAAGCGCCCAAACGCGCAGCTCCGGCATGTGCGTGGCCGGGCCGGTGCACCCAATCCGCGAGCAGTTGGCCATCAGCTCAAATCGGATTTCGAGGCGGCGTCGCCGACGAACAGGCGCCGGCCGCGCGGGTTGCGCCTGCTCGCGCCGCTGTTGGCGTCCTGGTTGCGCAGCTCGGCGAGCTGGCGATCATTCGCCACCGCCTGCTGCGCCTTCTGCTGGTCGGCCGCCTCGCGCGCCGCCTTGCCGGGGTTCAGAATGGATGACATGCCGCTC
>NZ_RZSJ01000441.1:0-5330 GCF_003998025.1 Mesorhizobium sp. M8A.F.Ca.ET.021.01.1.1 | reverse complement strand
TCACATGCGTCAGCAGCATCGGCTCGATGCCGACGGCGTAGGCGCTGAACGAGGCGACCGACAGCAGCGACCCGCCGATAAAGCGCATGAACCCGCGTCTGGTTATCATTGAGTGGCTCCGGCACCTCATTTCGGCATGCGCTGGTGCGTGTCGATCCTGGTTTGGGCGGACGACATGCATGGAGGCAGCGAACCCGATACAATCCAGGAATACGCCGGTAAGCCGGCAAAGATGAGGAGAATTTGCGCAGGCCCGTTCACTGATGCTTGATCACTGGTCCGGGAACCCGTGACTGATCGATTGCCCCGCTATTCTTCCTGGAACAGGCTGATCTGCTGCTGCGCCAGGTCCTTCGGCGCATCAAGGCCGAGATGGCGCCAGGCATTGGCGGTCAGCATGCGGCCACGCGGCGTGCGCTGGATGAAGCCCTGCTGGATCAGATAGGGCTCGATAATGTCCTCGATGGCGTCGCGCGGCTCGGACAAGCCCGCCGCGATCGTCTCGATTCCCACCGGCCCGCCGCCGAAATTGCGGGCGATCATGCTGAGATAGCGGCGGTCGAGCGCGTCGAGGCCGAGCGCATCGACTTCGAGCCGGGTCAAGGCCTCGTCGGCGATCAGGCGGTCGACATGGCCGTCGCCGGCGACCGAGGCGAAATCGCGCACGCGCCGCAACAGCCGCCCGGCAATGCGCGGCGTGCCGCGCGCGCGCCGGGCGATCTCGAGTGCACCGTCGTCGCCGAGCGGCATCTGCAGGATGCGGGCGCCGCGCCGCACGATCTGCTCCAACTCCTCGACCGTGTAGAAATTGAGCCGCACCGGGATGCCGAACCGGTCGCGCAGCGGATTGGTGAGCAGGCCGAGCCGCGTGGTGGCTGCCACCAGCGTGAAACGGGCAAGGTCGATCTTGACCGAACGCGCCGCCGGTCCCTCGCCGATGATCAGGTCGAGCTGGAAATCCTCCATCGCCGGATAGAGGATTTCCTCCACCGCCGGGTTGAGCCTGTGGATCTCGTCGATGAACAGCACATCGCCTTCTTCGAGATTGGTCAGCAGTGCCGCGAGATCGCCGGCCTTGGCGATGACCGGCCCGGAGGTCGAGCGGAAATTGACGCCGAGTTCGCGCGCCATGATCTGCGCCAGCGTCGTCTTGCCCAGCCCCGGCGGTCCGACGAACAGCACGTGGTCGAGCGCCTCCTTGCGGCCCTTGGCGGCCTCGATGAAGACTTTGAGGTTTGCCCGAACCGCCGCCTGGCCGACGAAATCGTCGAGCGTCTGCGGCCGCAAGGTCTGCTCGGCATCCTCGCCGCGTTTTTCCGGAGCAATGAGACGGGGGGAAAGGCTCATGGGGCCTTCCTCGCACAGGGTAGCGCCCCGGACAAGCGAAGGCTCACCGCGCCAGTTCCTTCAGCCCGAAACGGATCAGCTTGGAGGCATCGGCTCCCTCTCCTGCCGTCTTCAGCGCCGCCGATACCGCATTGGCGGCGGTGTCGCGGGAATAGCCGAGATTGACCAGCGCCGAGACGGCGTCGGTGATCGGCGCAGGCGCCACGCCTTCGCCGAGCTCCTGCTTCAGCCCGATCGTACCGGAGGCAGCGCCGGCATAGGCCGGTGCCTTGGCCTTCAATTCGGTGACGATGCGCTCGGCCACCTTCTTGCCGACGCCGGGCGCGCGGGAAACCATGGCGATGTCGCGCAGCGCGATCGCATTGGCGAGGTCGGCCGGCGCCAGCGTCGACAGTATGGCCAGCGCCACCTTGGCGCCGACACCCGGCACATTGTTCATCAGCAGCCGAAACCATTCGCGCTCGAGCTGCGACTGGAAACCATAGAGCCGGATCATGTCCTCGCGCACATATGTCTCGATGAACAGCACCACCGCTTCGCCGGGCGAAGGCAGCGCGGCAAGCGTGCGGGTCGAGCAGTAAGCGACATAGCCGACGCCATGGATATCGACGAGACAATGGTCTTCGTCGATCTCATCGAGCGTGCCCTTGAGCTTGCCGATCATGCCAGATCTTTCATGGAAGATAGGCCCTCATGGGTGCGTTTCCGGAGAGATGATATCGAGATCGGGGAAGTAACTGCGATACCGTGCTGCGTCTCGGGTCAAAAGACGATGTCCGGCAACGGTCGCATGAGCGCCAATAAAGAAATCAGGCAGAGTGCGCTCCCGAACACCGCCGGCCCGGCGATAGCGGGAATGCGTGACGCCCGCAAGGAATGCCGCGTCCCAAGGTACAAGTTCGCGATCCATCTCGAGCATGTCGACTGCTTTTCGAAGCGCCGTCTCCGTCGCGATCAGCGGCGCCAACTCGGACCAGACGATGGCATTGACGACCAATGCGCCGTCGCCTCGGCACAAGGTGATTTTAGACGCTGACCATTTTTTCAGAGGCCCAGTTGGCCCCCAAACATCGATCAGGACATTCGTGTCAATCAACGTCGAGATCTTCACGCGGGCCTCTCAACCACTCCATGTACTGGTCGCTGGTCATGCCTCCTAGATCCAATGTCCCCTCCATTTGGTCGAGAACATCGCTGAACCTGCGCAATTTCTCCTCCTCGGAGAGGTCCCCGTCGACGGCAACCAGCCGAACGTCCCCATTGGTGGCCACGAACTCCACCTCGGAGCCTGGGCCTATGCCCAGATGGTCCCTTATAGGTTTGGGGATCGTGACCTGCCCCTTGACGGTGACGCGCATGGTAATACCTCAAAGGTATTACCTACCCTATAGCCGTGAACAAGTCAAGAACATCACTAACCGGCGAGCGCCAGCCTATAGGCGGCACTTTGCCGGTGATGCGCGTGGCAAATCGCAATGGCCAGCGCGTCAGCGGCGTGTTCGGTGTCGAAGGCCGCCTTCGGCAATAACACCTTCACCATCATGTGGATCTGCTTCTTGTCGCCGTGGCCGACGCCGATCACCGCCTTCTTCACCGCGTTTGGCGCATATTCGGCGACAACGAGGCCGGCGCGCGCCGGCACCAGCATGGCGATGCCGCGTGCCTGGCCGAGCTTCAGCGTCGCAACGGCGTCCTTATTGACGAAGGTCTGTTCGACCGCGGCCTCATGCGGCATGGCCTGATGCAGGATTTCGGCGAGCCCGTCATGCAGTTGGCAGAGCCGCGTCGCCAGCGCCGCCTTGTCCTCGGAGCGCACGGTGCCCGAAGCGACGAAGCGCAAGGAATTGCCGAGGCTCTCGACGATGCCCCAGCCGGTGCGCCTGAGCCCCGGATCGATACCGATGATGCGAATCGCGTCCCCCATGCCGTGAGTGTACCTCCGGCGGACAGCGATGCCAGCGAAAAGTGAACAAACCGGAAACGCCCACCCCGCCAACTGGGGAAGGCTTCGAAGTTTCTCAGTTGCGGGCGAAGGCGGTGTTGAGCAGGCTGATCTGGTCGGAGACCGGATTGGGCCGGCGAGCCACGGGCTGCATGTCGACCATCGCGCCGGCGCCGTAGATCTCTTCGTCCATGCGGCGCACCAATGCCTGAAGGCGCAGCGACCGGTTGACGAGGTCGAGAAAATCGCTCGGCAGTTCGGCCCAGCCGGCCGCCTCGTCATGGGCGGAAGCGGTGTCGAGGCGCACCTTGGACTTTTCCGAAGCGACCTGGTCGCGGGTCATCTCGCCGGAATTCGCCGCGCGCTGCAAAAGCAGCCACGAGGCAACCTGCATCAGCCTGGTGGTCAGCCGCATCGACTCGGCCGCGTAGAGCGTGGCTGCCAGCCGCGACAGTTTCTTGGCCTCGGCCCGGCCCTTGCCGTCGAGATACTCCGCCGCCTGTTCGACCAGGCCCATGCCTTCCTGGTAAAGCGGTTTGAAGGAGTGCGAAAACACCCGGCGTTCCGCCAGCTTGACGGTTTTCACAACGCCTTTCGACGGCTCGTTCATTGATAACGCCCCTGCACTTGCAACCGGCCGATTCGGCTCTCTGCCGATACACCCGTGACCCTATAAAACTGAAGCTTGAAAATGCGCTTCGTCCGGGGTGAAGGCAAGCACATGTTTAACAGAAGGTTAACAGCGACCGGCGTCGCGGGATGCCACCGGAATGCGGACAAAAAAAGAGCCGCGGATAAGGCGGCTCTCAGGAGTTTAACAGGGAGGCGTCAAACAAAGTGGCTCCAACCACTCGGTAAGAATCCAGATCACTGGATGCACATAGTAAACGCCTGTAAAGCTTAATGGACCCTTAACATCCCTGATATTTTTTGACCCTACACACTACTCCTGTGCCGTAACAGCACAGCCGCACAGGCAAGGTTTCGGCCTCACTCAGGCCTTTTTCCACACCACCGGCAAGGCGATGAAGGCGAACAGCAGCATGCCTGCGTAGAAGCCGATCGAAGATATCCCCAGCAACGGCTCGATCCCCGGATTTCCGGCAAGCAGTATATAAAGGCCGATCATGAGCCCGATGCCGCTGATCGCCGTCAGCCAGAAATGGACGAGGGCCAGCGTCTTTTGCCCGGCAGCCGGAAACAGGTGGTAAAAGAACGCGAAGACCGCCGACATAAGCCAGCCAGCCACCATCGTGTGGGCGTGGGTCGGCATCTGACCATGGTCTTCGCTGATCGCCATGTGAATGCCGAGTGCCATGCCGCACAGCGCGTAGATGATCGCCAGCGTGAAGAAATTCCGTGCTACCCCTTGCATATATTAGTCCCCCGAATTGCCTTTTCCCAAGTTGGGAATGAGTTGATCGTCAGGCAAGCGCTGCCGCCGCCGGACCTCCGCCGTCGGCACTAGCATCGGCATTGTTTCCGGACGATGTCACGCCCCCCGACAATGCCGACAATAGCAGAAAGCCGGGCGGCGCCTTCATCATATTAGCGACGCCTTTCGTTAGCCGGCGGCCTGAAACACAGCCGGTTTTTCCACGACATCGTCCCGAAACAACCGCGGCGCTAAACGCGGCGGCGGCGAAGCGGACGGGCAATGGCCCGCCCTCGCCAGCAACCATTGGGCATCGGGGAGAAAGCCATGGATTGGTATTCCATCGTCAAATTGCTGCACATCCTTTCGGCAACGCTTTGGGTCGGCGGCGGCTTCACGCTGATGGTGCTGGCGACGCTGGCGGATCGAGCCGGCAACATCCAGGGAACGCTGCAGGCGATGCGCGCCACCGGCGAGCTGGGCAACCGCTTCTTCGCGCCGATGTCGATGCTGACATTGGCCTTCGGATTGATCATGTGCTCGTTCTGGGTCGGCTTCTCCGAGCTCTGGGTCCTGATCGGCCTTGCCGGCTACGCCACGACCTTCTGCATCGGAATGTTCGTTTTCAAGCCGACTGCCGACCGCATGGGCGCGATGATCGCCAGG
>NZ_RZSJ01000440.1:0-5333 GCF_003998025.1 Mesorhizobium sp. M8A.F.Ca.ET.021.01.1.1 | reverse complement strand
GCTCGGCGGCCGGAACGAGCGCACGCCCGATGAAGCGCGTCCCGCTTCGTTGCATCGCGACGGCGTCTCCGTTGACATGCAGCTTGACCCTGGCGTTCTGCGCCTCTGCGTCGCCGGGCAGATCAAGCGTGATGGTGATTTCGTCCTGATCGCGGGAAGAACGCATCTCGGCAGCAAACGCGATGGCAAGCGGAGGTGCTTTGGCGTCGCCAGCCCGGTTGGGCCGGCTCGAAAACACATCATCGGCCAGTTCAGGCGTGCGCGGCGGGCTCGTGCGGCGCTGCGTGGAGCGCTCGTAATCGCCGGCCATGCGCAGCAGCCTTTCGTCGTCGTAAGCCTTGCCGGCGAAGGTCAGGCCGACCGGCATGCCGATGTCGGCCATGGTGCCCATCGGTATGGTGACGGTCGGGATGCCGAAATGGCGCCAGACCAGATTGCCGTTGGCGACCCAGGTGCCGTTGCGCCAGGCGAGCGCGGCGGACGCCTCGTTGATGTCGGCGTCGGCCGGGCCGACATCGGCGGCGGCCGGCAACACCACGGCATCGAGGCGTTTGGCGTCCAGCCAGTCCTCGAAATCGATGCGCCGCGTCGCCTCAAGTCCCGTCAACCCGTCTGCCATGGTCGGGATGTCCTTGAAGGGCGTGACGCCGGACTTCGCCCGCTCGACATAGTCCACCAGGTCGAAGCCGCCTTCATAGCGGTCCGGCAAGGTGCCTGGCGGCTGCGGAAAGATTTTCGGGCCGTCGACAGAGGCGAGATCGGGCAAGGCAGGGTCGGCATTGGCGCGCAGGAAATCGTCCCAGGCCCAGATGCAGAGGTCCCAGATTTCGCGGTCGGCGAAGTCCGCCGGCACCAGTCCGCGCTCGACCATGGTTCGCGCGCCGGGACGGTCGCGCTCGTAGTTGGAGACGACGGGAAAATCGACCTCGACCATCTCGGCGCCGAGCCGACGCAGATCCGTTGCCGCCTGCTCCCATAGATCAAGCACCGAGGCGCGGGTTTCGATCGGCCGGTCGGCCTCGCTGTCGCGGCCGATATACATTCCGGGCACGCCGAGCCGTTTGCCCTTGAGCGACCCCTCCAGCGCCAGATCGGTGTAACGCGGTGGGCGCAACTCGGAACTTTTCGGCAGTTTGATCCAGGGCTGCGCGCGCCAGAAATCGCCTCTGGTTTCCGGGTCGTCGGCGACGATGACATCGAGCAGTTCCAGCATGTCGTGCATTGTTCGCGTGTGCGGCACCACGACATCCATGGTCGGCACCAAGGGCCAGTTGCCGCGCACCGAAATCACCCCGCGCGAGGGCGTGTAGGCGACCAGCGCGTTGTTGGTGGCCGGCGCGCGGCCGGACGACCAAGTCTCCTCGCCAAGCCCGAAGGCGCAGAAACTCGCCGCCGTCGCGGTGCCCGAGCCATTAGAGGAGCCCGACGCGAAGGCGGCGGTCAGGTAGTCGGCATTGTACGGGCTTTCGGCGCGGCCATAGACGCCGCGCTGCATGCCGCCATTGGCCATGGGCGGCATGTTGGTGAGGCCGATCAGCACAGCGCCGCCGGCACGCAGCCGGGCGATGGTGAAAGCGTCCTCATTGGCGACGAGATGCTCGAAGGCGGGCGAGCCGGCGGCCACCGTCAGGCCCCTGACCTTGTAGCTGTCCTTGGCGGTGTAGGGGATGCCGTCGAGGGGCCCGAGCGTCTTGCCTTGCCGGCGCCGCTGGTCGGAAGCGGCGGCTTCCTCGAACATGGCAGGGTTGAGCACAGGCACGGCGTTGAGGCTGATGCCGTGCCGGTCGAAATGGGCGATGCGCCTGACATAGGCCGCGACCAGTTCGACGCTGGTGACAGTGCCCTCGTCGAGCGCCTGGCGCAGTTCGTCGATCGTCGCTTCGACGAGGTGAAGGCTGGCGTCGGTCATCGCGGGTCCCAGGCTGTTGTCCGTACGCCATGGATGAGCGAGGCCGCCGGCTTCGGCAAGAGCCAATCAGAGGTCTTTGCCGAGCCTGTTGTTCCTGCCTTTCAGGTCAGCGGCACGCGGTCCTCGAAAAAATCGATTTTTTTATGCAACCTCTGATGGGCGCGCGCGTTGCAGGGCTCCCGGGGGGAGGATGAGGTTTGCATTGTGCCGTTTCGAGATACTGAACGAGCCGACAGGCACGTATTCCATTTTCGACAGATCGACCGAATTGCCGGTAACCGTGGGAGGCAGGGCTTTCATCGGTCTTTACCGGCACGAAGTGCCGCTGGCTCTGCTCGCCGCCATGGAGCCCGATGACAGCGGGATGCCGTCGCTCTCGCTGCTGAGCGACTGCCGATCCTGCCGGGATGATCGACAAGACGACTTGCAAGCGTGAATGAACGCTCGCATAAGTTGCGATTGGCATATAACATGAAAGAAGATGGTGCCGTCATCACAGCATGAAAGGGGAATCATGCCTGACCAGAACGCGCTTGTCCGCACGGCCATCGCACGGCTGCTTTCCGAGAGAACCGGGGTCGCCGTCATTTCGATGAAGGAGAGTATCGCGGAACTGCCGGCGGCAGCCGGCGCGGCGCTGACCATCGATAGGCTGCAGGATCTGCTGCTGGAAATGGCGGAGGTGCGCGGGATGATGGTGGCGCTCGATCTTTAGGATGGTTCACCGTCTCAGGGAACGATAAGCAGCCCGCACCTTTCTTGGCGATTGCTCTAGGCCTGCAGATACGGGTGGGTCGCCACCTCCTGAAAGCGTTCCGCCTTGCGCGCCGGCGCCAGCGTGCCGTCGCCATAAATCATGCGGCCGGCACGGAAGGTGGCGCGCACGCGGGCCACGGGGCTGACATCGGCGACGACGAGATCGGCCAGGAGTCCAGGCTCGATGGCGCCGCGGTCGGCCAGGCCCAATGCCTTGGCCGGGTTGGCGCTGGTCAGCGCGGCGGCCGCTGCCAGGCCATCCTCGCGCAACTGCGCCAGGCCGAGCACGGCGGGCAGGATCGAGGCCGGGTGATAGTCGCTGGCCAGCATGTCGAGCAGCCCGGCCTGATAGGCCTGGCGGGCGGAAAGATTGCCCGAATAGGATTCTCCGCGCAACGCGTTGGGCGCGCCCATGGCCGTATACATGCCCAGCCGGCGGGCTTCCCGCGCCGCCTCCAGGGTCACCGGGAATTCGCTGAGCACGGTTCCCAGGCCGTGGACGAATTCCACCTTTTCCAGTGTGTCGTCGTCGTGCGAGGCGAGCACGATGCCGCGGGCGCGGGCAAACGCCGACAGGCTTTGCAGCGTGCCGAGCACACCGCCATGCCCGTTGCGATCGGCCATGCGCTTGCCGACGACCTCGGAGACGTCGGCAATGGACATGCCGCGCTCCTTGGCCAGGCGGGCGATATACAGTTCGACGTCGCGGTACTGTCCCTGTCCGGGCGTGTGATCCATCAGTGAGACCAGATGCAGCTTGCCGGCATCCATCAGTCGTTCCAGCACGCCGACAGCCGCGGTGAACGTCACCTCGAAACGGGCGTGGATGCGGTGGTCGACCAGAAGGTCGTTCTTCAGCCCGGTGATGGTCTGGATGATGGAAGATGTGTGTTCTTCCGAGCGCAGCAAAGCCGCGGTGGCGCTGTTGCCGATGAAGGAAAGCGCGGCATAGGCTGTGGTCACGCCGCAGGAGGCCAGCCGCTTGTCGAGTTCGGCGATGCCGATTTCCATCGGCACGTGGACACCGCTGCGCGGCTCCACTTCGCGCTCAACCATGTCGCCATGCATGTCGATGAAACCAGGCAGCAGCAGGCGGCCGCCGCCGGTGAAGTCGGCGTTCTCGACAGGCTGGTCGCGGATCTCGGCGATCCGGCCGCCTTCGACCCTGACGGCGCCATTGGCAATGACGCGGTCGCGCAGGACAATCTGGAATTCACTCAGCCACATGTTCCGCCGCTCCATCGGTTCGTCCCCGCGGTGGGGTGCGGCCTTGTCTGCCCGTTCAAGCATGGTCGTCTCCGAAAACAACATCCCGCATTTCCGGATCGCCCTCCGGCCAGGCGGTTTCAAGGCGTGCATTTGAATGTTTCATTTCTGATGACCGGATAACTTGGCTTGGTGACAGGGTTGTGTAGGACAAACAGGCCGGCCCGTCGTGCTGCCACCGGAGATATCCGCAAGATGTGACGGTACGAGACGGACGTTGCCGCGGCCTTGAGAAGCAAGGGCCACAGCGTCAGCGTCATCCTCGCCGAATATGGCGTCACCGACTACATAAGGCTGCGCACCGACATCATCGAGCGGCTGCCGACCAAGGAGGAGGCGCGACGGCTCGCGCAACCGGAGACCGAGCCGGTGATGCTGACGAAAAAAGTCGATGTCGACATGAAAGGCACGCCGACCTCCTATTCCGAAACGGTCTGGGCGAGCGAACGCATGCAGTTCTCGATCGACAATACGAGCCAGCTGCTCAGCGTGCTGGCGCAGGCTGAGAACGGCGAGGGTGAGGGGCTGGGTTCCGCGCCAAAGATGAAATCCGCGCCGGTCTGGCTCGGCGTGGCGTGTAGCCGCGAACAATGTCGGCGTTCGACCTGACACGGACTGCCGCACGCCAGGCAGCGTCCATTGTTGGTTCGGGGTTCGCCAACTACTGGGCGCCGGGCGTCCATTCGGGCAGCGGCGCCAGGCTGCGGTTGAACTGCTTCCACCACATCGCCTCATCCACCTCGCAGCAGGCTCGAAGCATGGCGTGTGCCTTCTCGAAAGCCTGAGTCGCGAGGTCGTCGAACGTCATCCGCGCATCGTACGGCACCGACACCACCAGTTCCTGACCGGTTTGTGTCCCCCCTTCGTCGACCTGAAGATAAAGCCAGACGACGAAATGCGCGCCCTGGCCGCTCGCGTCCGCATTGCCGATCTTGATGCGGTCGATGCCTGCTGCGGTGACTCTCATGCGGGGACCTCTTCAATCGAGCTCAGAATGCCTCCAGAAGTCCGCCGCGATCAGGAAGGTTCCGTCACCGTTGCCGCTATGGTGAAGCATTGATGAAGAGGCGATTGGGCCGGCGTTGCCTGGCTATAGCCGAGCCCTGCCAGCGCCATTGCATTGGCGCCGCCTCGGGCCGAAAATGCCTCCATGAAAGCAGTTCCCAGGCTCACGACACCAAGGCTCGTGCTTCGGGCGCCGGGCGAACGGGATATCCCGGCATGGTTCGCGCGTGCCACCGATGTCGAATCCGCCTCCCTTGCCGGCGATCCCGTTCCCGACGACATGAGCGCGGGCGCGCGATGGCTGGCGCTTTCGCGTCAGCGGTTCGCCGACGGCAAGGCGATCAAATGGTCGATAGACCAGGCAGGTTTCTCGGATGCGATCGGGACGATCACCCTG